>NZ_LDVA01000112.1:0-14601 GCF_050768715.1 Burkholderia sp. ZZQ-2
CGCGGGCAACCTGCAGCGACGTGGCGAGCAGCCGCGTGGACGGGAGCGCGTCGCCCGGCCGGACGTCGCCGCGACGCACGGCTTCGCGCAGCGCCTGCGCGAGCTGGCGGCTCAGGTCGCCGGCCGCGCGGTCGAGCGCGCCGAGCGACGGGATTTCGACGATCCGGGTCGTTCTTGCCATGATTCTGGTCTGCTGAAATTGTTCCAAACCGGCTCTACAGCATAAACCAGTTTGAAGTCACAATCGGCGGGTGACGGGCCCGCGCCCGCGCCGTTTCCAACCCCGCATGACCGTGGAGCCGACATGTACGTCCCCGCCGAATTCAACGAGCCCGACCCCGACGCGATGCGCGAGCTGATCGTGCAGCATCCGTTCGGCAGCCTGATCACGCACGGCAGGAACGGACTCGACGCGAACCACATTCCGTTCGAGCTGCTGCCCGACGACGGCGGGCTCGGCGAGCTGCACGCGCACGTCTCGCGCGCGAATCCGGTCTGGCAGGACGTCGCGAACGGCGACGAGGTGCTCGCGATCTTCCGCGCGGGCGACGCCTACATCTCGCCGACCTGGTATCCGAGCAAGCACGTGGCGCACCGGCAGGTGCCGACCTGGAACTACGTGGTCGTGCACGCGCACGGCCGCATCACGGTGCGCGACGACGAGAAGTTCGTGCGCGGCGTGGTCGCGCGGCTGACGCGCACGCACGAGGCGTCGCAGCCGGTGCCGTGGAAGATGGGCGACGCGCCGAAGGACTACATCGACAGCATGCTGGCGTCGATCGTCGGGCTGCAGATCGAGATCACGCGGCTCGTCGGCAAGCGCAAGCTCGGGCAGAACAAGGACGAAGCCGATATCCGCGGCGCGGGCGAAGCGCTGGTCGCGGAGGGCAGCCTCGCGATCGGGGAGGCGATGCTCGCGGCGGCCGACGCGAAACGCGAGTGACGCGCGCGACGTGCAAGCGGCGTGCACGCCGTGACCCCGGCGGCGTGCGCGGGCGCGTGCCACGCCCGCGCACCGGCGCCCGTCATTGCGTGCGCGTCGCGCCCTTCGTGCCTTCTCCCGCCTGCGCGAGCGCATCGCGAATCGCGGCCTCGGTCTTGTCGTACGCGCCTTCGCCATAGCGCGTATAGACGACCTTTCCGTTGGCATCGATCAGGTACAGCGCGGGCCAGTACTGGTTGCCGTACGCGCGCCACGTGTCGTAGCGGTTGTCCTGCGCGACCGGGTACCGGATGCCGAAGCGCCTGATCGCATCGGCGACGTTGCCCGCGTCGCGCTCGAACGGATACTCGGGCGTATGCACGCCGACCACCACGAGCCCCTGGTCGCGATACTTGCGGTCCCACTCCTTCACGTACGGAATCGTATGAATGCAGTTGATGCACGAGTACGTCCAGAAATCGACGAGCACGACCTTGCCGCGCAACTGGCCGAGCGTCAGCGGCGCGCTGTTGTGCCAGCGGTCGATGCCCGTGAAATCCGGTGCCGCCATCCCGGCCTGCGAGGCCGGCATGCTCGCATCGTCGCGGGTGCCGGCGAACGCGGCGAGCCCGGCCGTGGCGGCGAGGGCGATGACGAGGGCGGCGGTCTTGAGTCGGGGCAGCATGGCGTTCTCCTGAGCGGGAGGCCGCCGCTCGGAGGCGGCGGCCGGACGGGTTTCGACAGGCCCCATTAGGCGGCGCCGACGTATCTGCGATGTGTCCGGCAAGCCGCGCGTGTGCAATGTTGTGTGTCGTCACGGCGGCGCGATACATTGGGATACAAACGCGCGCCCGCCGTGCGGTATAAAAGCGGACATCGCCTGCCTCGACTCATCGACTCATCGATACCTCGATACCGAAACGACCCATGGACAAGATCGACCACGTGCTGATCGTCGACGACGATCGCGCGATCCGCGAACTGATCGCGGATTATCTGGAGAAGAACGGCATGCGCGTATCGCTGGCCGCGAACGGCCGCGAGATGCGCAACGTGCTGGACGACGGCGCGCCCGACCTGATCGTGCTCGACCTGATGATGCCGGGCGAGGACGGCCTCACGCTGTGCCGCGACCTGCGCGCGGGCAAGTTCCGCACGGTGCCCGTGCTGATGCTGACCGCGCGCGGCGAGGAAACCGACCGCATCATCGGCCTCGAGATGGGCGCCGACGACTACCTCGCCAAGCCGTTCGCGGTGCGCGAACTGCTCGCGCGGATCCGCTCGGTGCTGCGGCGCGCACGCATGCTGCCGCCCGGCATGCAGGTGACGGAAACGGCCGCGATGCTCGCGTTCGGCGAATGGCGTCTCGACACGACCGGACGCCACCTGCTCGATACCGACGGCACGCTGGTCGCGCTGAGCGGCGCCGAATACCGGCTGCTGCGCGTGTTCCTCGACAACCCGCAGCGCGTGCTGACGCGCGACCAGTTGCTCAATCTCACGCAGGGGCGGCAGTCCGACCCGTTCGACCGGTCGATCGACCTGCTCGTGAGCCGGCTGCGCCAGCGCCTGCGCGACGGCGCGCGCGAGCCGCGCTACATCAAGACGCTGCGCAACGAGGGCTACGTGTTCTCGTCGGCCGTGACCGCCGTCGACGGTACGCCATGAGCGCGCGCACGTTGACCTCGTGGCACTGGCCGCGCTCGCTGTTCGCGCGGCTCGCGTTGATCCTGTGCGTGGGCCTCGCGCTCGCGCAGACGCTGTCGTTCTGGCTCACGGTGACCGAGCGCGACCAGGCGACCACCAACCTGATGATGGGCTACATCGAGCGCGAGGTCGCCAGCTCGGTCGCGCTGCTCGACCACCTGCCGCCGGCCGAGCGGGCCGCCTGGCTGCCGCGCCTCGCGCGGCGCAGCTATGCGTTCATCCTCGGGCCCGGCGAGACCGGCACGCCGCCGGAAGCGCGGCTGTCGGCGCGCGTCGAGCGGTCGATTTCCGACGGCATCGGCGGCGACTACCCGCTGACCGCGAACGCGATCCCCGGCGACCGCGAACATCTGCAGGTGCATCTGCGCCTGACCGACGGGTCGCCGCTCACGATCGACATCCATCCGATGTCGACGGTGCCGCTGTCGGGCTGGCTGCCGGTCGTGCTCTTGCTGCAGCTCGCGGTGCTGGCCGCGTGCTGCTGGCTCGCGGTGCGGCTCGCGACGCGGCCGCTCAAGCAGCTCGCGCAGGCCGCCGATGCGCTCGGCCCCGACCTGAAGGGCGAGCGGCTGAACGAGGGCGGGCCGTCGGAAGTCGCGCGCGCCGCCCGGGCGTTCAACGCGATGCAGGACCGCATCGCGCAGTACATGGCCGAGCGCATGCAGATCCTCGCGTCGATCTCGCACGACCTGCAGACGCCGATCACGCGAATGCGCTTGCGCGTCGACGTGATGGACGACGACACGCAGGGCGCGAAGCTGCGCCAGGACCTGCTCGAGATGGAGCATCTGGTGAAGGAGGGCGTGGCGTATGCGCGGACGCTGCACGGCACCGAGGAGGCCGCGCGCCGCATCGATCTCGATGCGCTGCTCGACAGCATCGTGTGCGATTACACGGATGCGGGGCAGGACGTCGCGCTGCACAGCCGCGCGCCGCTCGCGCTCGTCACGCGGCCGAAGGCGCTGCGCCGCATCGTCGGCAACCTCGTCGACAACGCGCTGAAGTTCGCGGGCGCGGCCGAGATCGACGTGCACGCCGCGCCGGACGGCGGCGCGGTGATCGCCGTGCTCGACCGCGGGCCCGGCATTCCGGACGATCAGCTCGACGCGGTGTTCGAGCCGTTCCGGCGCGTGGAGACGTCGCGCAACCGGGAGACGGGCGGCACGGGGCTCGGCCTCGCGATCGCGCGGCAACTCGCGCTTGCGATGGGCGGCACGCTCACGCTGAACAACCGGGCGGACGGCGGCGGGCTGGAGGCGCGGCTCACGCTGCGCAATGCGGGGTGACGGGGGGCGGCGCGTGGCCGTGTGGTTTCAGGTTCGTGCCGAAGCCGTAGCGGAAACTGACGCCGAAGCCGAAGCCGAAGCCGAAGCCGAAGCCGAAGCCGAAGCCGAAGCCGAAGCGGACGCCGACGCCGACGCGCGCGACGTCACACGCGCCGCAGATGCGCATCGACGAGCGGCGCGAGCGTCGCCGCATGCACGGCCGCGAGATCGTGCCGCCCGCCCGGCACGACGTGCAGCTGCGCGTCGGGCAGCCGCTCGAGCAGGCGCCGACCGGCCGCGACGGGGCTGAGCGGATCGTCGTCGCCCCACAGCAGCAGCGTCGGCTGCGCGATGCGGCCGATGTCCCGCGACAGGTCGGCACGGAACGTCAGGAACCAGTCGGGCAGCTGCGGGTTGGCTTGCGCGAACCCGGCCCGCCAGTCCTGCGCGCCGAGCCCTTCCATGTCGAGCCCGCCGGACGTGACCGTCAGTACGAGGTGCGTGACCAGGCCGGGCTTGTCGAGCGCCGCGCGCATCGCGATCACGCCGCCCATCGATTGCGCGATCACTGCGGTCGGCCGGTCGATCGTTTCCAGGACATGACGCACGAGGCTGTCGAAATCGTCGACGGCCGGATCGCGCGGCGTGTCGCCGAAACCCGGATAGTCGACGATCCGGCGCTCGGCCGGATGCGCCAGGCTGCCGGCGAGCGGTTGCCAGAAGGCGGTGCTGCCCGATGCGCCGGGCAGGAAGAGCAGTTGCGACGGAACGGGCATGGTGGCGCGGTTTTCCTGTGAATGAAGTAACAGCGGGCGGCGGGCGGCGCGTGTCAGCACCGGCCGGTGCGCAGCGCGACGGTCCAGTCGTCGCGCCCGCGCGATGCCGCGGTGGCGGCCGCCGTGTGCCAGTCGTATTCGACCGCATGAAATTCGACGTTCCAGCCGGCCGCCGTGCGCGACACCATCGCGTAGCGCGCATGCGGCGAACCCGTCTCGATGCGGTGCGGGTGCGGCAGGTCGTCCGCGTACGCCTGCAGCCCGACGCTGCCCGGGTTGACGACCAGCCGGCCGTCGTCGAGTCTGGCCGTACGCGGGATGTGCGTGTGGCCGCACAGGATCAGCGATGCCGGTTCGTCGCCCGCGCGTTTCGCGATTTCCGCGGGCGTCGCCGCGCGGCAGCCGTCGGGCGTGACGGTTTCGAGGAAATAGGCGAGGTCGCTGCCGGGCGTGCCGTGCACCATCAACACGTCGCCGTCGAGCGTCGCGCGCTCGGGCAGCGCGGCGATCCATTCGAGATGGTCGGCGCGCAGCGTGTCGTGCGCCCAGCGATCCGACAGCCGCATCGACTCGCGATCGCCGTCGAGCAGTTGCCGTTCGTGATTGCCCCTGATGGTCGGCAGGTCGAGCGCGATCAGGCGGTCGGCCGTTTCGGGCGGATGGAGCGCCCCCGACAGGATGTCGCCGAGGTTGACGATCACGTCGGCGCCGCGGCGGCGGACGTCGTCGAGCACCGCGTCGAGCGCGGCGAGGTTGCCGTGGATGTCGGACAGCGCGGCGATTTTCATGGCGGATCGTCGGGGAAGGGAACGGCGATTGTCGCCAATTCGGCGCAGGCCGTCCAATGGCGTGCGCGTGCAATGCCGCAGGCCGCGAGCGGTTTGGCGTGAAGCCGCGGGTGGCGCGTCAGTCGGTCGCGAGGCGCGCGTACATCTCGAAATCGCCCGGTGTGCCGCGCACCATCCTGTACGCGCGCAACAGCCCTTCGTAGCGGTAGCCGCACTTCTGCAGCACGCGAGCGGAGCCCGCGTTGCCGGTCAGCACCACGCCCTGCATGCGCATGAAGCCGCCGTCCGCGAAGGCCCACGCGGTGACGGCCGCGCACAGCGCGCTCGCGACCCCGCGCCCCCAGTGCGACGGCGCGAGATCGTATGCGATCTCCGCCGAGCGGTTCGCGGTGGAGACGGTATGCAGGCCGATCGTCCCGGCGAGCGCGCCCGACGCGTCGTCGATCACGGCGAGACGCCGGACCGAATCGGGGTCGGTCGATTCGATGGTGTCGAACAGCGGCAGCAGATCGTCGGGCGAGCGCAGGTTCCAGCTCGTGTGGCGGAAGACGTCGGGCATCGACAGGTACGCGTACCACGCGTCGAGGTCGGCGCGTTCGAGCTGGCGGAGCGACAGGCCGGGAAAGCCGGAGCGGGGCGGTGCGGCGATTTTCATCGGTGTCCGCTCCTACGCCGCATGACGCCGGTACAGCGCCAGCGACCCGGCGAGCGCGAGCAGCATCGCGCCGCACGTGCGTTCGAGCCACAGCGCGCCCGCGCGCTTCAGCAGTCGCACCGCGCGTGCGCCGAGCAGCGCGTAGCCGAACATCACCGCGCCGTCGAGCAGCGCGAAGGTGACCGCGAGCGCGACGTATTGCGGCGCGAGTGGCGCGGACGGATCGAGGAACTGCGGCAGGAACGCAGAGAAGAACAGGTAGCCCTTCGGGTTCGTCACCGCCGTGAGGAAACTCTTCGCGAAGATCGACGCGTTGCGCCCGGATACCGCTTCACCGTGCGCGGCGGCGACGTCGAGCGAACCCTTCGACATCAGCAGCCGGATGCCGACGTACGCGAGGTAAGCGGCGCCGAGCCACTTCACGACCGAGAACCAGAACGCCGACGCCATCAGCAGCGCGCCGAGGCCGAGCGCGACCGCGACGATCAGCACGAAATCGGACAGCATCGCGCCCGCGAAGCCGTAGGCCGCGCGTCGCACGCCGTAGCGCGAGCCGTTGGTCAGCGCGAGCAGCACGGTCGGGCCGGGTGTCGCGATGCCGACGAAGGCGACGGCGGCGAAGACCAGCAGGGTCGTTTCATGCATGACGGAACTCCCGAGGGAAGGGGCGCGCTCGATTATCGGCTGCGCCCGCCCGGGCTGTACAGGGACGGCGCGCTGCGCACACGGCCGCCCGGTCGACTATCTCGATTTTGGCAATAAACATTTTTCATTATTCCGCTTCAGATTGAAACCGGTTCCATCTACCATGGCGGCCGCAGCGGGCATGCCCGCCGCGTCGTCGCGCGCGGACGATGCCGGCCTCGCACCGCCGGCGGATCTCGCCGCCCGCGCGCTACTCGCAACTGACAGCCAGAACAACGGGTTCACCGCCCGGAGACACGACAATCATGAACAAGCAACTGATCGCAGCCCCGCTGCTGCTCTCGCTCGCGGGCGTCGCCGCCGCGCAAAGCTCCGTCACGCTGTACGGCATCGTCGACGCGGGCGTGACCTATCGCAGCAACGAACGGGTCGGCTCCGCGGGCGCGTACACCGGCCATTCGAACGTCGGGCTCACGACCGGCAACCTGTCCGGCAGCCGCTGGGGCATCAAGGGTTCCGAGGATCTGGGCGGCGGGATGCGCGCGCTGTTCGTCCTCGAGAACGGCTTCGACATCACGAACGGCACGTCGGGCCAGGGCGGCCGCCAGTTCGGCCGCCAGGCGTTCGTCGGCCTCGGCAGCGACCGCTACGGCACGGTCACGCTCGGCCGCCAGTACACGTCGCTCGACGACTTCGTGAGCCCGGTCGGCCCGTCGTCGTTCATCGGCGGCTTCGGCGCGCACCCGGGCGATATCGACGACCTCGACCAGACGGCGCGCGTCAACAGCTCGATCAAGTACACGAGCGCCAACTACTCGGGTTTCACGTTCGGCGCGCTGTACGGTTTCGGCAGCCAGCCGGGCAGCATGAAGCAGCGCAACACGTGGAGCGTCGGCGCGGCGTACGCGGCGGGCCCGCTGCGTGTCGGCGTCGGCTACGAGCGATCGGACAACAGCAAGACGGGCGCGACCGACCCGACGGCCGGCAAGTGGCAGAGCACCGACGACGGGCTGTTCAACTCGTCGATCAACGAAGGCTATGCGAGCGCGCAGTCGCAGCAGATCATCGCGACCGGCGCGACCTACGATTTCGGCCCGGCCGTCGTCGGGGTGAACTACAGCAACGTGCAGTACCGCAGCGGCGACCAGTCGCGGTTCACGGGCCACGCGACGTTCAACGTCGCGGGCGTGTTCACGCGCTGGAACGTGCGCCCGCAGACGCAACTGTTCGCGGGCTACAGCTACACGCGCGGCAGCGATGTCGACGGCGTGGACGACCGCGCGCAGTATCACAACGTCACGCTCGGCGCCACCTACGACCTGTCGAAGCGCACCAGCGTGTACCTGCTCGGCGCGTACCAGCACGCATCGGGCATGACGCTCGACGCGCTCGGCCGGCCGGTGGCCGCGACCGCGTCGGTGTCCGACAAGGCGAACGGCCACTCGTCCGATTCGCGGTCGCAGGCCATCGTCAGCCTCGGCCTGCGCCAGAAGTTCTGACGCGCCGCGATCGTTGCGCCCGCAACGTTGCCCGCAGCCGATGCGGGCGACGTTGCAGGCATGCCCCTATACTGTCGCCTCCGTTTTTCGAGGAGACGACATGACCCGAACGCATTCCGCGAGTTGCCTGTGCGGAACCGTCACCGTGACGTTGCGTGGCGAGCCGGCGGCGCGCGCGAACTGCCATTGCGCGACCTGCCGCGATTTCTACGGCACGCCGGTGCTGTCCGCGACCGCGTGGCCGCCGGAGCAGGTGGCCGTCGAGGGCGACCATGCGACGTTCCCGCATCCGGCGAAGTCGATGTCGCGCATGTATTGCGCGTCCTGCGGCGAGATCGTATGCGGCACCAACCGGTTCGGCATGCGCGTCGTACCGAACAGCCTGGCCGCGCGTGCGCACGGCGGGCAACTGCCCGGCGACCTGCAGCCGACGATGCACCTGTTCTACCGGCACCGCGTGATCGACGTCGTGGACGCGCTGCCGAAATTCCTCGACGGCTGGGACGGCCCGACCCTCGACGACGCGAACTGAACGATCGCGGCTGCGTGCCGGCATGGCCGGCGCGCGGTTCTCTCCGCCGTATCCCGCTTTCTCTTTTCTTCCTTCCTCCCGCCGCATGCCGCCGCGCCGAATCGCACCGACGCGATCGAGCCGGACAATATTTTTTCCCTTTCATTTCAATTTCGATTTGTAATCATCGAACCCATTTCCGGGGAATGAAAAAGGCAATGCGGGTAATTCAGAAAAAATGACGTATTTGCATTGAGCAATCCGGAAGAAAATGCCGGGGAAAAGCGCCGAAACCGTGCGGCCCGCAAGCCGTTGCGGCGTGATGGACGGGTTTGACCATCGTTGACGGAAAAGCGCCGGACGGCAAAAAGAATGGCGTGAATAATTCGGGATGAAGGCGAATGCGCTTTAGCCGGAATCACCAATATTTCATGCGCCGCGATTTACAGTGTCGACAATTGAACGTTCGGGAGCATTATTCATGTCAATGAAACAAATTCGGGCGGCATTGCTGGGAATGTGCATGGCGATGCTGGCGCCGGCGAGTCACGCGCAGGTGTCGTACTCGACCGACTGGCTCGCGAACACGTACGGCACGCTGGCCCAGCACGTGGGCAACGCCGCGCGCTCGATGTGGGTCGCCCCCGAGGGCGTGATCTACACGGCGTCGCGCTGGGACGAGAACGCGGGCGGTGTCGCGCTCTACCAGAACGGCCAGCCGATGGGCACGATCGGCATCCACGACGAATTCCAGGGTGGCGCGATCACCGGCAACGCGACGTCGATCTTCGTCGCGCTCGGCTACAACCGCAACTTCGGCAGCGGCTCGGTGGGCCGCTACAACCGCGGCACGAACCAGCGCGACCTGCGCATCCCGGTCAGCACGTGGACGGGCCTGCCGAATCCGGACGTGATCACCGGCCTCGCGACCGCCGGCAACCTGCTGTATGCGAGCGACTTCTACGGCAACCGCGTGCGCGTCTATACGACCGACGGCGTCTGGCAGCGCGACATCGGCGTGACCGGGCCCGGTGCGCTGGCGCTCGATGCGGCGGGCAACCTGTGGGTGGCGCGCATGAGCGCGGGCGTGGTCGTGCAGTACAGCGCGACCGGCACGCTGATGAACACGATCCAGATGGCGGCCGGCGCACGGCCGTCGGCGCTGTATTTCGACGCGTCGACGGGGCAGTTGCTGGTGGGCGACCAGGGCCCGGACATGAACATCAAGCTCTACAGCCTCGCCGGGTCGCCGCAGCAGGTCGGCACATTCGGCGTGCAGGGCGGTTATCTCGACACGACATCGGGCATCAAGGGGCAGGTCGGCGACAAGCGCTTCACGCGCGTGGTCGGCATCGGCAAGGATGCCGGCGGCAACCTGTACGTGCTCAATAATGCGTGGGGCGGGGGCTGGGATCTCGGGCGCAACGGCAGCACCGACCTGCATTCATACGGCCCGACGGGCGCGCTGCAATGGAAGCTGCAGGCGCTGAACTTCGAGGCGATCGCCGCGCCCGACCCAGCGACCGACGGCGCGTTCTTCTATAGCGGCAACAACGTGTACACGGGCTCGGCGGGCGGCACGTTCGTCGCGAACACGGTCGATCCGTTCAGCTACCCGAAGGACCCGCGCCTCGACATGAACGACTACCAGCGCGGCCAGCACTTCGGCCAGCTCGTGACGGTCGGCGGCAACCGGATCCTCGTCGCGTCGGGCCAGAACCCCGGTAACTTCAACTTCTACTACTTCACGCCGGCGACCGGCTATATCGCGAATCCGGCCGGCTCGCTGCCGGGCAAGCCGTTCAACACGACGCTGCAGGTCACGGCCGGTTTCGACATCGACGGCAACGGCGACGTCTGGGCAGGCTTGAACGGCTCCAACGTGATTACCCGCTACCCGATGACGGGTTTCGACGCGACCGGCAAGCCGTCGTGGGGCAAGCCGACGACGACGGCCGTGCCGAGTACCGTGGCGCCCGTCACGCGCATCATCTACCAGGCGGACAGCGACACGATGATCCTCGCGCAGGGCCTCGCGGGCAACTGGGACTGGACCGCGATGAACGGGCATATCGAGGTCTATCACGGCTGGAAGAACGGCAACACGAGCGCGCCGAACCCGGTGATCAACCTGACGAGCGCGAACCCGAAATCGATCGCGGCGGCCGGCCACTACCTGTTCGTCGGCTACGTGCACACCGTGCCGAACGTCGACGTGTTCGATCTCAACACGGGCGCCCTCGTCACGACGCTGACCAACTCGAACACGTCGGCGATGGATGTCGGCAACGACGTCGACTCGATGTACGGGATCCGCGCGTACCTGCGCTCGACCGGCGAATACGTGATCACGAAGGACAACTACAACGGCACCAGCATGATCGTGTATCGCTGGCGTCCGTGAACGCGCGGGCCGGGCAGGCCGCGCGGTCTGCACGGCCTGCTCGGCGCCCGCGTCACGGCGCACCGAGCACGCGGCCGTTCACGCTGAGCCCGTACATCGAATCGGGCGAATCGTGGAATTTCGCGCGCGTGTCGTGCACCGAGCCCGTGAAGCGCGGGTCCTGCGGACGTTCGTGGCTGTCCATGAAGGTCGCGACGTCCCACGCCTCCTGATCGGTCAGCGTGCCGCCGAGCCCGAGCGGCATGTTGGCCTTGATGAAGCCGGCCGCATTGCGGATGTCGCCCATCCCCGCGCCCCAGTTGAACGAACGCGCGCCCCACAGCGCCGGGAAGACCGCCTTGCCGCCGCTCGACTGCCCCTGGCCGTCCGCACCGTGGCACAGCGCGCAGTGCTGCGTGTAGACGGCGGCGCCGCGCGCATAGTCGGCCTTCTGCGCGGGCGGCGGCAGTTTCAGGAAACCCTGCCCCGGCAGCTTCGTGCCGACCGGCGCACCCTTCGCGAGCCAGTACGAATAGGTTTCGAGCGCGACGAGAATCGGGTCGCCGGCCGGCGGCGCCTTGCCGTTCATGCTGTAGCGGAAGCATCCCTGCAGGCGCTCGGCGAACGTGTTCACATGGCCGTTCTTGCTGCGGTACGCCGGATACAGCAGGTACGCGGCCCACATCGGGCTCGAATCGGGCCGCCGGCCCGCGTCGAGGTGGCAGCTCGCGCAGGTCAGCTTGTTGCCGACGTACTTGCCCGCGAACTCGGGCGTGTGCAGGAAGATCTGCTCGCCGAGCTTCACGGTCTTGCCGAACTCGTCGGCGGGGATCGCGGATTCGGCGGGCGGCGCGAACGGCCTGGCTGCCGCCGCAACGGCGGAAGGCGCGGATGCGGAAGCGTTGGCCGGTGGTGCATCCTGCGGTGCGGCCGCGAACGCGAGCGCGGGCAACCAGGCCGCGCCGAGCAATGCCGTGCGGGTGCGGCGGATCAGCGTCGTGCGGTCGATCATCGCTTGTCTCCCTGCGCGGCGCCGCCGCGTGCGTAGTAGGCGGCCACTGCGTCGATGTCGGCGTCGGACAGCTTGCCGGCGATCGCCGGCATCAGCGCCATCGGCCCGGGCGGGCGCGTGCCGTGTTTCCAGCCGTTCAACTGGCCGGCGATATAGGCGGCGGGCTGGCCCGCGAGCGGCGGAAACGCGCTGCCCACGCCGAGGCCGCCGGGGCCGTGACACTGGGCGCATGCGGGCAGGCCTTGCGACCAGCGTCCGCGCGTCGCGAGCCACGCGCCGGTGTTCGCCGGATCGATCGACGTGTCGTCGGCGGCGACGATGCCGGCCGGCGCGGGCAGGCTCGCGAAGTACGCGGATACCGCATCGCGCTCGTGCGGCGTCAGCAGTTTCGAGAGCGGCTGCATGACGGGATTCTGGCGGCTGCCGTCCGCGAACGCGGCAAGCTGCGCGGACAGATACGCGGCGCTCGTGCCCGCGAGGCGCGGGAAGCCGGCCGCCGCGTTGCCTTCGCCCTGGCCGCCGTGGCAGCCGATGCAGGCGGCGACGCCCGTCGTCGAACCCTGTGTCGCGAGCGTCTTGCCGAGCGTCGCGTCGTCCGCGCGCGCGTGGCCGGCCAGCAGCGTCGCCGCGGCGAGCAGCAGCGGCGCGAACCGGCGTCGCGGTGTGTGCACCGTACCGTTCACGTGTCCCCTCCTTGTTGTAGGCCGCGAGCGCGCCGCCGGGCAGCCGGCGCGGCCGCGCGGTCAGCCCGCGTCGGGCTGCTTCTCCTGCTGCGCTGGCGCGAGGTGCTGCGGCGGTGTCGCCGCATCGTATCGGCCGAAGCCGTAGCGCTGGAAGATCCCGAACGCTTTCGGCGACCGGATGAACGCGAGCCATGCGCGCGCGGCTTCCGGATGCGGCGCATCCTTCACCATCGCGCCCGCATAGATCGCAGTCGTATTCTGCTCGGCCGGAATGTCGATGTGCATCAGCGGATGCCCGACCTGTTCCTGGAACGCCGCCTCGGATTGCCACAGCACGCCCGCGTCCGCGCGCCCCTGCATCAGGAACAGCGCGGTTTCCCGATGGTGGATGTGCGTGAGCTCGGTCGTGCCGGCGCGCACCTTGTCGTCGTAGACGGTACGCGCGAGCGCGTCGCCGCCGGCCTTCACGAGCGACGCGCGGATCTGCCGCGCGACGCCTTCGAATGCAGGATTGGGCATCGCAAGCTGCACGTCGGGCCGCGCGAGGTCGTTCAGCGACGCGATGCGCTTCGGATTGCCGGCGCGCACCATGATCGTCAGCTGGTTCGTCACGTAGGGCACGGCCGGGCCGACGAGCGTGCCGTCCGCGATCAAGCCGTCGATCTTGCCGAGTCCCGCGAAATACGCGTCGGGCTTGACCGTCCACGTCATGTTGCCGACGGTGATCGTGCCGCCCGCCTGGATCTGCTTCACGAGCAGGCCGGGCGGGATCGTCTCCCAGTAGATGCGGCCGCGGTACTCGGGATGGTCTTCCTCGAACTTCGCGACGAGCGGCGCCATCGCGAAGAAATAGTTGCCGCCGACGAACAGCACGAGCTTCGGCGCGGTGAGGTCGCCGTGGAAATCGGCGAGCACGTCGACCTGCGGCACCGTGAATTCGAGGCCGCGATGCGTCGCGTCGTTGTTGCGGCCGTCCTGCCAGGGCGGGAAGACGTTCGCGGCGGGGCCGGCCGGCGCGGCGAGCGACAGCGCCGATGCGCAGCAGAGCCAGGCGGCCAGCACGGCGCGCAGCGTGCGCCGACGGCGGAGCAACGGTGACGGCGGTTGCATGGAGATCGATGTCATCGCGGTGCTCATTTCGCGTACGTGAAGCCGGCCTGCTGCAGTTCGGGCAGCGTGCCGACCGCGCCCGGCGTGACGATTGCCGACGGGATCACGTGGTTGGTCAGGTCGGCCGCGAGCGCATCGAGCGGCAGCTTGTCGGGATTCGCGTTCGCGCCGTCGAGCCGCTCTGCGAGTTCCCAGATCGCGTTGTGGCACGACAGGAACACGACGCCGCGCTGCTGCAGCGCGGCGATGCTGTTGTCGTGCGACGAGAACGCGCCGTCAGGCGACTCGTGGTTTTGTGCGCCCTTCGATTGCGCGGGTTTCGCGTCGAGCAGCGTGTTGGCCGGAAAGGCGGCGCCGGCGAATTTCGCGAGGCCGTATTTGTCCCACGCGGCCTGGTCGAACAGTGCGAGATGCGCGCTGCCGTGCGTGGCCGATACGACGAGGAAATCCGGATGGCGATACGACCAGATCTGCGCGTTCAGCGAATTGCGCATCAGGTTCAGCCACGGGCCGCCGAGCTCGGTGTTGTCCCACACCTGCTTCGGGCCGCCGCGGTAGCCGGTCAGTTCGGCGAGCGCCGCGTGATCCCACTGGTCGGGGCGTTCGAGGATCATCGGCACCGTCTTGAAGTCGCGCCGTCGCGGC
>NZ_LDVA01000113.1:0-8869 GCF_050768715.1 Burkholderia sp. ZZQ-2
CACGGTCGCAAGGGGCGCGAGCATCGTCGTGTCAGGCGGCGTGCTGCTGGCTGCGCAGTTGCGCGTCGAGCTGCTGCAGCGTCGTGTACTGCGTGATGTTCAGCGCTTCCGGGTCGATCGAACCGTAGAGCTGTTCGCAGAACACGATCAGCTCGACGATGTTCAGCGAATCGATGCCGAGTTCGCCGATGCCGGCGTCGGTGTCGACGGTCTCGACATTGAGGATCTTCGCGACTTCGCGGGACAGGATGTCGAGCGCGTCGGCCGGAACGTTCTGGGTCGTCATGAGAGGAGCTCCTGGTAATGAAGTGGGTTGATCGGGATCGATCGGCCTGTCGCGTGGGTCAACTGCCGGCTTCGCAGCGCAGGCTCTTGCGAAGCTCGTGATAACAACGGTACGAACTGCCTTCCATCTTCGAAAACGCCAGCAGGTCGCGCTGGTCGTCGAACGTCGCGACCCGGCCGTCGCGCACGAGCGCCGTCAGGAACTCGTTCGACAGCAGCTTGATCGCGAGCACGCGCTGCACCTTGCCGAAGCTGTAGTGCGCGTCGTCGGTCTGGCTGCGCGCGGCGTCCGCGATGAAGCGGTGGACGGCGCGCGCGTCGGCGTCGAGTTCGACGCGGCCGGTTTGCGCGAGCCATTCGACGTGCGCCATCAGCGCGCGGACGAAGTAGGGGCGCACGACGGTCAGGTACTTGTTGAACACGGTCGGGCCGCCGATCCGCAGGCGATCCTCGGCGCTCACGCGCACCTGGCCGCCGACGTTCGCGAGCTGCAGGTTGCCCGCCAGGAACGGCGCGCCGCAGGTCGTGCGCTTGAGCTTGCGGTACTCGTCGGGCCACACGAGGTACGCGGCCGGGAACATCACGCCCGGCAGCCGCGCGGCGACGACCGCCATGCAGTCGCGATGCGCTTCGATGCCCCACACCTTGTCGACGGTGAGCGCAAGGCCGTTGTCGTCGCTGCGCACGACCGTGCGCCAGGCGGCGAGGGTCGGGCCGCCGCCGTCGCTCATCAGGAACGCGAAGTTGTGGCCGCTGTCGATGCAGTCGCATGCGCGACGGTTCTGGTCGTCGGAGAAGAACAGCCCGAACATGATGCGGATGAACGCGCGCATGAACGGCTTGAACAGGTGATGAAACCCTTCGCGTTCGATCTGGCCGAGCAGCGCTTCGGTGAGCGGCGCCTCGTCGTGCCGCAGCGGCGTCGACGCGGACGAATCGGGCAGCACGTCCGGCGTGGCGGCGCGCAGCGCGATCACCATCTCGCTGTCGAGCAGCCGCACGGCGGCCGCCTCGACGAGCCGGGCGGCCGCGCGCGGCGGCGTGCCGATGGTGCCGATCGTGTCGAGGTGCCGCAGCACCGGATACGCGGCCTGGCCGGCCACGCGCAGCAGCAGCGGCGGCGGCAGGTCGGCGGACGAAGCGGGGACGGTAAGCGTGGACATGGGGCGGGGTTCCTGTCAGAAGCGCACGCGCACGGCGGCGTCGATACGGGTGCCGAGACCGACCATCCGGTACTCGGAATTGCTGTCGGAGAACGCGCGGGTGAGCGCGACATCGACGCTCACGCGCTTGTTCACGTCGGCGACGACCTGGGCGATTGCGAGCAGGCCCTTGTCCTGCGGCGAATAGACGCCGCGCAGCGAATACTCGACGCGGCCGATCTTCTTGCCGAGCCGCGCGAACAGGTAGTCGCGCAGGTTGCCGTCCGCGCTCACGAAATCGGCGGTGCCGCCGAGGCCGGCCAGCGCGGGGCCGGGCGCGACGGGCAGCAGCGCGTTGTTCGCGCGCACCGCGCCGACCATCCGGCGCCACTGGTTCGCGTCGTAACGCGCCTCGTCGTGCGACCACTCGACGATCAGCGACAGGTTGCCGGGCAAGGCGCTCTGCATGCCGACCGCGCTGCGCCACATGACCTGGCGGTCGTTGCGGCGATCGACGGCGTCGTATGCAGCCGGCGAATCGAGCGGCGTGCCGTTCGCGATGAAGGCCGGCAGCGGCCGTGTCGTGCCGCGTTCGAGCCACGCGCTCGCATAGACGGTGTTCGAGCGCGCGACGTCGAACGACAGCGTCGCGCCCGCGCCGCCGCGGCCCGCATGACGTCCGGCGAGCAGCGCGGCCGAGCCGCCCGACCAGTTGTACGCGCCGCGCACGAGCTGCGTCGCGCCCTGCACGTCGCGGTTGTCGACGTCGTTGCGCAGCGTGCGGTTCTCGCCGGCGATGAACTGCAGCGTGGCCTGTTCGCCGGCCCATTTCGCTTCGACGAGCGGCGTGCCTTCGACGTCGCCGTAGCGGTCGTAGATGTCGGCGGTCGCGGCCCGCTTCTGGAAGAAGCCGAGCGGGAAGAATGCCTGCGACGTGTCGAGCGGGTCGATCCGCTTGCCGGCGGTGAGCGTGATGCCGTTGTCGAATGCGTAGCGCACGCCGGCCTCGTTGAAGCGGGTGGCCTGCGCGCCGAGCGAGTGGTTGCTCGCGACGGCGCGTGCGTTCAGGAACAGGTTCTCGCCGTCGATGCGCGCGAGCAGGCCCGCTTCCTGCTGGTTGCGCGGCTGGTCGCCGATCAGGCTGCCGAGCAGCGCATGACCGTCCACGCTGTCGACCGAGCGTGCGTAGGCGATGCCGTTCAGCGTGCTCAACTGTTCCATCAGCGATTCTCCGTGCGCGAGCGCGCAGCCGAGCGCGAGCGGAACGGCGAGTACGACGCCGCGCCGGAGGCGGCCGGGCGAGGGACGAGGGCGGTCACGACGGGCGTCGGCATGGGCGTCGTGGTCACTGGCCATCGGCAAGCGTGTCGGGGTTGAACCAGCCCGACGGAATCTTGCGCGGCTGGCCGTCGAGGATGTCGACGACGCTCGCGCGCTGCTTCTCGATCTCGTTGCGATAGGTGATCTTGCGGATCACCTTGCGCCCGTTCGCATCGACCGGCGCGGAGAAATCGGCGCTGCGGAACAGCAGGCCGCTTGCGAGGAAGAACTGCGCGCGCACCGGCACGTCGGTGTCGGGCGTGACCCACAGCTTGATCGTCGGGTAGACGTTGTCGGGATCGGTCGCGGTCAGGTCGAGCTCGGTGGCCGGCTTGCCGGCGATCGTCGTCGCGCCGGGCGCGGCCGACGCGCGATAGCTGTCCGCCCAGTGCGTGCGCGTGATGTCGCTGATCACGACCTCGCCCTGCAGCCGCTGCATCCCGTTGATGCGTACCGCGCTGCGCGTGTTCGGCACGTAGAACCAGTGGCCGCGCGTCGTCGCGAGATACTTCTGGCCGTCGTTCTCGCCGCTGCGCGTCAGCGCGAGCGTGTCGCCGTTGCCGCGCGTGTAGACGAGATAGCGCGTCGCGTCGCCGGATTGTCCGCCGACCTCGTTCGTGATCTGGATGTTCGTCTGCGTATCGGCGGCCGTGCTGCGGTACGCGTCGGCACGGGCGAGCATGGTCTGGGCCGCCGGTGCGTCGGCTGCGTGGGCGAGCGGCGCGCACGCGACGAGCGCGGCGACCATCAGGCGAATGCGGTTCATGGGGCGAGTCCTTCGAGGATGTTGCGTTTGGCGAGCCCGAGCGTCGCGAGCAGCGCGGCGGCCACGCCGAGCACGACGAACGCGCCTTCGACGGCGGCCACGGCGGCCGGCGAAACCGTGAATTCGAGCAGGATCGGCTTCACGCGGCCCGGCGGCGCGGGCAGGTGGATCTGCGCGTGGTTGAGCGCAACCATCGTCAGCAGCGCCGCCGCGATGCCGGCGGCCGCGCCGAGCAGGCCGAGGAACGCGGTCTCCTGGATCAGCACGCCGCGCACCGTCGCGGCCGGCACGCCGAGCGCGCGCAGCGTCGAGATCTCGCGGCGGCGCTCGACGATGCTCATCAGGATCCAGTTGCTCATCGACAGCAGGATCGTCACGCACAGGATCGCGCCGAACACCGAGAACTGGTTCTTGTACAGCGCGACGACCTGGTGATAGAGCGACACGAGCTGGTCCCAGGTTTTCACGTCGAGCGCGGGCAGCGCGGCGCGCAGCGTCGCGGCGGCGGACGGCGTGTGCGCCGTGTCCGACAGGAACACCGCGATGCGCGACGCGCGGTCGGTGCGCAGCAGCGCCTGCGCGGCCGCGAACGTCACGTCGACGATCCGTTCGTCGACGTCCTTGTTGCCCGTGCTCATCACGCCGACGATCTGCGCGTCGGTCGCGTTGATGCCGCCGTGCGCGGTCGAGGCCATCAACTGCACGACCGAGCCGACGTGCACGCCGAGCTTGCGCGCGAGTTCGGCGCCGACGACGACTTCGGTGCCGGCATTCGCGGGCGACAGGTAGCGGCCCGACAGCACCGTGTGATAGTCGAAGAAGCCGGGCGGCTCGCGGTTCGGCTCGATGCCTTCGCCGACGAAGCCGTAGCTGAGATCGCCGTTCGAGATCAGCCCGTCGAAGTCGATGCCGCGCGCGGTGGTGGCGACGCCGTGCAGCGCGGCGACGGCGCGCGCGGCGGCAGCCTGCTCGTCGGCGGTCAGCCCGTACTGCAGCGGCCGTTCGCCGATCAGGTCGAGATAGCCATGGTGCAGCACCTGCACGTGGCCGACGCCGCTGTCGATCGAGCCTTCGCGCACCGCGTCGAAGGTTGCGATCACGTAGCCGAGCGCGAGGCTCGACGCGAACGCGGCGACGCCGATCATCGCCATCGTCAGCACGGTGCGGCGCTTGTTGCGCCAGAGGTTACGCCACGCAAACGTCGACCAGTTCACGATTCACTCCCGGTACGCCGTCGCGCATCTCGATACGGCGCGGCAGGTGCGCGCACAGACGATCGTCGTGCGACGCAATCAGAAAGGCGGTGCCCAGCGTGCGGTTGGTGTCGAGGATCAACTCGGCCACCGCGCGCGCGTTGGTGCTGTCGAGGCTGGCGGTCGGCTCGTCCGCGATCACGATCGCCGGCTCCTTGGCGAGCGCGCGCGCCAGCGCGACCCGTTGCTGCTCGCCGCCGGACAGCTCGCCGGGGCGGTGGCGTTCGCGCGCGGCGAGTCCCACCGCGTCGAGCATCGCGCGGGCGCGCTCGCGGCGCGTGCGCGGCGTGCCCCACGCGAAGCAGCCGAGCTCGACGTTCTCGAGCGCCGACATCACCGGAATCAGGTTGAACTGCTGGAACACGAAGCCGATGCGCTCGCGGCGGATCCGTTCGAGCGTGTCCGGCGCGTCGTCGATCCGATGGCCTTCGAGCCAGCGTTCGCCGCTGCTCGGCACGTCGAGAAAACCAGCCAGGTTGAGCAGCGTGCTCTTGCCGCTGCCCGACGGGCCGACGAGCGCGACGACGTCGCGCGGGCCGATCGAGATCGACGCGTCGCGCACCGCGACGACGCGGCCCGCGCCCTCGTACACGCGTGTGACGTCGCGCAGCTCGAGCACCGGCGTGAGCGGGGCGGCCGTCATGCGTACGCTCCCTGGCCGGTTTCGACTGCCGCCGCTGCGTGGATGACAGGCAGCGCGCCGTTCGCATAGAGGTCGCGGCATTTCAGGCGCTGCAGCTTGCCGCTCGTGGTGCGCGGCAACGAGCCGGGCTCGACGAAGCACAGATCCTGCGCGGCGAAGCCGATGCGCGACGCGAGCAGCTGCTGGCACTCGGCACGCGTCTGCGGCGTCGCGTCGGCGGGCCGCGCCTCGATCGCGACGACCAGCCGCTCGGTGCCCGTCTCGGGGTCGGGCAGCCCGAACGCGATGCACGTGCTCTTGCGCAGCGTGCGATGCGATGCCAGCGCTTCCTCGATGTCGTGCGGGAAATAGTTGCTGCCGCGGATGATGATGACTTCCTTCTTGCGCCCGAGGATATGGAGCTGGCCGTCCGAGACGTAGCCGATGTCGCCGGTGCGGAACCAGCCGTCGGCCGTCAGCGGCGCGGCGATCGAGCCGTCGTCGGGATTCAGGTAGCCGAGCATCACCGACGTGCCGCGAATCGCGACTTCGCCGACGGCGCGGTTCGCGAGTGCGTGGTCGCCGTCGTCGAGGATCCGGAAGGCCATGCCGTCGATCGGCGTGCCCATCGCGAGCACGGTTTCGGTCTCGGTGTCGGCGCCGTCGTTCGCGGCGGCCGGTTGCGCGTCGCGGCGCTCGATCAGCGCACGCCGGTCGAGCGTGTCGGCGATCAAGTACGGTGCGCCGTCCACCGTGCCTTCATGCCACGCACGATGCATCGATACCGCGAGCGTCGATTCGGCCATCCCGTAGCACGGCTGCAGCGCCGATGCCGCGAGGCCGTACGGCGCGAACGTCGCGGCGAAGTCGCGCAGCGTCGCGTCGTCCACGCGTTCGCCGCCGATGAAGATGTTGCGGCACGCGGACAGGTCGACGCCTTCCATCGCGGCGGCGTTGAAGCGGCGCACGCAGTAGCGCAGCGCGAAGGTCGGCACCGACGTCGTCGTCGCGCGCGCCGACGCGATGCGCTTCAGCCAGCCGAGCGGATTCCGGATGAAGCTGTTCGGCTGCATCATCAGCAGCGGCGCGCGGTAGTGCAGGTTCGACAGCAGCGTGAGCAGCCCCATGTCGTGATAGAGCGGCAGCCACGAGGCGGTGCCGTCACCGGCCGCGATGTCGAAGCGGACCGACCCGCCGATGCCGAGCACGTTCGCGATCACGTTCTCGTGGCTGAGCACGGCGGCTTTCGGGTGCGACGTCGAGCCTGACGTGAGCTGCACGTGATGCGGGTCGTGGCCGCTCTTCGCGCTGATCAGTGCGCGCGCGCCGGCATCCGCGGCGATCGACAGCGTGTCGAGATCGACCACGCGCGTCGATGCCGCGGGAAACGCGTCGTCGCGCCACGCGGCGGCCTGTGCATCGGCGGCAATGACGAGGCGCGGCCGATACAGCTCGCACGCGACGTCGATCACTTGCCTGCCGGCGGTGGCGCGGCGCGCCGGAACGGGCACGGTGCAGGGCAGCGCGCCCGTCATCACGCAGGCCATCATCGCGACCGCGTGCTCGACCGACGCGGGCAAGGCGAGCATCACCAGGTCGTTCTCGCGCACGTCGAGTTCACGCAGCGCGCCGGCCTGGTGAAACACTTCTTCCGCGAAGCGCCGGTACGTGATGCCTGCCTCGTTGCCGGCCTCGTCGACGAACGTCATGCGATGCGTGGCGCCCGCGACGTCCTCGAGCGATTCGATCAGGCGATGAATGGTGGATGCGCACTTCGTCACGAGAATCTCCCGTTGAGGAACACGGCCGCTCGTGCCACGGTGCCGGCGGCGCCGTTCGTCGAGTGAGGGGGATTCTTACCGGATCGACATGACACGACAAACGGAATATTTGCAGGCTATGCATGAGCGGCACGCATCCACTCGTGTTTGCCCCGCACGTATGCATCTGAACCCGCGCCGGGTGAATGGCCGGTACGCATTCGACCGGTCGTCTAGTTCACGATGTGGTGCGCTCATGCGCGGGCGTCATGCAATGCGTTCGGAAAATTCGTTTGTCCGAAGCATCGACTCACAGAAGAATTGCAACCCGGCAGCGCGCCAGCGTCGCCGTGTCATGGCGCCGGGCAGGGTCCGGCTCAAGGAGAGCGTCTTGTCCGTCACCTCATCGCTTGTCGCCCGTCAGAAACCGGTTGCAGACATGAAGAGCCGCCCGAGCGGCGTCGTCTTCTCGCTGAAGCTCGCGGTATACGTTGCGCTCATTGCGCACGGCATGCTGTTCGCGCTGTCGACGTATGTGATCCTGAAGATCGTCGGGATCCTGCTGATCGGCGCGATGTACGCACACGGCGTCGAGCTGCAGCACCAGGCGCTGCACTACCAGGGGTTCCGGAGCAAGCGGCTCAACATGGTGTTCGGCGTGCTGCTCGGCATGCCGATGCTGGTGTCGTTCCACGCGTACCAGGACAGCCACCTGCGTCATCACCGGCTGCTCGGCACGCCGGAGAACAAGGAGTTCTTCGACTACGGCGACCAGTACGGCGCGAGCCCCGTCGTCAATCTCGGCCTGTGGGCGTGGCGGCTGTCGATGGCCGCGCACTATATCCAGTTCGCGAAGAACGTCGCGAAGCTCGTCGTGCCGGGGGCGCGCTTCGGCGACAACCCGCTCGTGTCGCGCGCGATCCGCCGCGATCACCTGCTGATGGTCGCGGCGATCGCGCTGCTGGCCGGCGTGTCGGTCGCGCTGCACACGTGGTTTGCCGTGTGGGTGTGGGTCGTGCCGCTGGTGTTCGTCGCCGCGCCCGTGCATGCACTGGTCGAGATGCCCGAGCACTACCGCTGCGACCTGACGAGCACCGACCCGTTCCGCAACACGCGGACGATCGAGAGCAACGCGTTCATGACGTGGTTCACGAACGGCAACAACTATCACGTCGAGCACCACATGATGCCGAACCTGCCGATCGAGCGGCTGCACGACCTGCATGGCGCGATCGGGCCGCGCATCCGCTATTACCACCGCACGTACCGGCAGTTCTATTACGCGCTGCTGCGCGGCAGGCTGGCGCCGCGCACGGTGGACGACGATGCGGACGAGCGTGCGCCCGATGCCGAAACGGCGGCGCCGGCGTCCACGCAATCGGCATGACCGCGACGGGGCCGGCCGCCCGCGTGCGTGCCGTGCCGGAACGTTGTTCAACGATGGTGACGACGATGCTCTATCCGGAATTATTCAGGTCGCTGGAAGTGGTGCGCTGGAACATGGAGACGGACATTCCGTGGAACCGGTTCGACGCGTCGCTGCTCACCGACGAGCAGGCCGAGACGATCAGGATGAACGCGATCACCGAATGGTCGGCGCTGCCCGCGACGGAAATGTTCCTGCGCGACAACCGGCACGACAGCGACTTTTCCGCGTTCATGAGCGTGTGGTTCTTCGAGGAGCAGAAGCATTCGCTCGTGCTGATGGAATACCTGCGCCG
>NZ_LDVA01000114.1:0-15957 GCF_050768715.1 Burkholderia sp. ZZQ-2
CCTGCTGAGCTACGCAGCCGAAGATCACCCGGGCCCGGGCGCGGCCGCCGCGCAGCACCTGTCGGCCTCGCTCGCGAAACTCGCCGCCGCCGACGCCGCGACGCGCGACCGCGCCGAGCGTGCGTTCTCCGATACGCTGCGCATCGCGCTCAACCAGCTCGCCTCGCTGCTGCAGCCGCAGGACATCACGCGCGAATCGCTGCCACCGCAGCTCGTGCGCGACTGGGTCGCACCGGACGGCCACGCACTCGTGCAGATTTCGCCGAAGGTGCCGAAGGGCGTCGACCCGAACGACGACACGATGCTGCGCCGCTTCGCGAAGACCGTGAAGGCCGCGGAGCCGGGCGCGACCGGCGGGCCGATCTCGATCCTGCATTCGGCCGACACGATCATCAACGCGTTCCTGCATGCGGCACTGTGGTCGATCATCTCGATCACGATCCTGCTGTGGGTCACGCTGCGCCGCTTCGGCGACGTACTGCGCACGCTGGTGCCGCTGCTCGTGTCGGGCATCGTGACGCTCGAACTGTGCGTCGTGCTCGGCATGTCGCTCAACTTCGCGAACATCATCGCGCTGCCGCTGATGCTCGGCGTCGGCGTCGCGTTCAAGGTGTATTTCGTGATGGCGTGGCGCGGGGGGCAAACCGGGCTGCTGCACTCGAGCCTCACGCACGCCGTCCTGTTCAGCGCCGCGACGACGGCGACCGCATTCGGCAGCCTGTGGCTGTCGCACCACCCGGGCACGTCGAGCATGGGCAAGCTGCTCGCGCTGGCCCTGACCTGCACGCTGATCGGCGCCGTGGTGTTCCAGCCCGTCCTGATGGGCAAACCGCGCGTCAAACGCGCCAAGAACCAATCGCAAGGAATCAATGAATAAGGTGCGAATCATTGCGGCGACCGTTGCCGCCAGCGCAGTGCTGACCGGCTGCGCGACGGGACCGAACCGCAACCCCAACGACCCGCTCGAGCCGATGAACCGGGCGATGTACAAGTTCAACGACACCGTCGACACGAACATCGCCCAGCCGATCGCGAAGGGTTACCAGAAGGTCACGCCGACGCCCGTGCGCACCGCGATCAGCAACTTCTTCTCGAACCTCGGCGACCTCGGCAACATCGCGAACAACCTGCTGCAGTTGCGCATCACCGACGCGACGCAGGACTTGATGCGCGTCGCGATGAACTCGCTGTTCGGCGTCGCCGGCCTGATCGACATCGCGACGCCGGCCGGGCTGCCGAAGCATCACCAGGATTTCGGCCTGACGATGGCGCGCTGGGGCGTGCCGTCGGGCCCGTACCTCGTGCTGCCCGTGTTCGGGCCGAGTACGTTCCGCGATGGCGTCGGCCGCGCGGTGGACGTGCGTTTCAACCTGCTCAACTACATCGAGCCGGCCGCGCGCAACCCGATGTACATCGCGCAGTTCATCAGCGCGCGCTCGGACCTGCTCGGCGCGACCGACCTGCTGAAGCAGGCCGCGCTCGATCCGTATTCGTTCGTGCGCGACGCGTACCTGCAGCAGCGCAAGTCGCTGACGTATCGCAGCCAGTCGTCGTCCGCGACGCTGCCGACCTACAACGAACCGGGTGAATCGGGCGCCGTGCCGGCCGCGACGCCTGCCGTGCCGGGGTTGCCGAACTACGAGGATCCGGGCGAGTCGGGCGGTACACCGGGCGCTGCGCCGAACAATGCACCGGCCGCGCCGGGGCTGCCGCAGTACGACGATCCGGGTGCGGACGGTGCGATGCCGGCGAGCACGCCGGCTGCTGCGCCTGCCGCGGCATCGGCAACCGCGCCGGCAACGCCTGCGAGCAGTCCGGCCGCGCAGTAACGCTGCAACGGTTACCGCCGCAAGGAAAAAGAGCGCTGCAGTTCAAATCTGCAGCGCTCTTTTTTTGTCCGCGATTTGTCCGCGAAAAACGGAAGGAAAGCCAGGAAGGGAGGGGTAAGAAAAGCGGCGAACGCCGCTCAGACGATCCGCATCGCGCCCGCACGCTCGAATGCGTGCCGCGCCTGGATCAGCGTCGTGCGCGCCGCGCGCGCGTCGCTGGCCACCTGCAGCAGCGGGCCGAGCTGCGACGGCTGCTTCAGCAGCTCACGCAGGATCGGCAGAATCGCCGTGCTGCCGTCGTCGCGCAGGCCGGCCGTCGCCGCGCTGGGCAACGTGCGCCACGCCGGATCGACGATCGCGCGGCACACCGCGAACGGCACACCGCGCGCCGCCGCGAAGGCCGCCGCGATATGCGACTCCATGTCGACGGCGAGCGCGCCCTTCGCGCGATGCAGCGACGTCTTTTCCTGTTCGCTGACGACCGGTGCGCCCACGGCCGCGATCGTGCCGCGCGTGACGCGCGCCCACACCGGCGTGTCGTGCAGCGCGGCGACGAGCCGCGTGCTCCAGCGCGTATCGGTCTCGACGCGGCCGAACGGCCCGTCGATCGCGTTCGCGATCACGAGCGCGCCGGGCGCCAGGTCGGGCGCGAGCCCGCCCGCGGTGCCGAAGCTCACGATGCCCGCGCAACCGCGCGCGGTCGCCTCGGTCAGCGCGCGTTCGAGCCGGTCGGCGCGCGCGGCGAAGACCGCTTCGACGCCGTCGCCGCGCGCAATGCGCGCCTCGAACGCCATCCCCGTCACGGCGATGACGGGCAGCATGCCGGTGGATTGCATCGCCACGCGTTACAGCCCGAACGTGACGCGCGTCGTGTTGTCGCGCTTCAGGTTGCGATAGCGCGCGAGCGCCCACAGCGGGAAGAACTTGCGATAGCCGTGGTAGCGCAGGTAGAACACGCGCGGGAAGCCCGTCGCCGTGAAGCGCGCCTCGTCCCACAGGCCTTCTTCGTTCTGGTTGGCGATCAGGTAGTCGACACCGCGCGCCACCGCCGGGTTGTTCACCTCGCCGGCCGCCATCAGGCCGAGCAGCGCCCAGGCCGTCTGCGACGCCGTGCTCGGCGCCTGTTCGAAGCCGCGATAGTTCAGCTTGTAGCTGTCGCCGTCCTCGCCCCATCCGCCGTCCTTGTTCTGGATCGACAGCAGCCACTGCGCGCCGCGCTTCATGCGCGGATCGTCCGGCGTCAGGCCGGCCGCGTTCAGCGAGCACAGTGCCGTCCACGTGCCGTACACGTAGTTCATCCCCCAGCGGCCGTACCAGCTGCCGTCCGGTTCCTGCTCCTTGAGCATGTAGTCGAGCGCGCGGCGCGCCGGCTCGCTGTTCAGCGGCGTCTCGCCGAGCTGCGCCAGCATCGACAGGCAGCGGCCCGACACGTCGGCCGTCGGCGGATCGAGCAGCGCGCCGTGATCCGAGAACGGGATGTTGTTCAGGTAGTACTGCGTGTTTTCCGGTTCGAACGCGCCCCAGCCGCCGTCGCTGCTCTGCATCCCGACGACCCACTCGCGCGCGCGTGCGATCGAATCCCGATACGCGTCGTTCTGCCGGAGTTTCTGCGCGCGATCCATCGCCACCGCGACCACCGCCGTATCGTCGACGTCCGGGTAGTGCGCGTTCGCGTACTGGAAAGCCCAGCCGCCGGGCCGCACGTGCGGGCGGCGCGAGATCCAGTCGCCGCGCACGTCGAGGATCTGCAGCGGGCGCAGCCATTCGAGGCCGCGCAGCACGGCTTCCTCGGCCCGCGCGTCGCCCGTCTCGAGCAGCGCATGTGCGGCGAGCGACGTGTCCCACACCGGCGACAGGCACGGCTGGCAATACGCTTCGTCGTCGTGCACGACGAGCAGCTTCTCGATCGACTTGCGTGCGATCGCGCGGTTCGGATGATCTTCCGCGTAGCCGAGCACGTCGTACATCATCACCGCGTTGGCCATCGCCGGATAGATCGCGCCGAGGCCGTCCTCGCCGTTCAGGCGCTCGTCGACGAACGAGACGGCCTGGCGGATCGCGCGTTCGCGCGTGTAGTTCGGGAACAGGCCGTCTGCCGCGCGCAGCGCATGGTCGACCACGCGGAAGAACGCGAACCAGCCGGGGCTCTGGTGACCCTGGCGCGGCAGCAGGCCGGCGTTGACGGGCGGATCGATGAACAGCTCGTCGATGCGCACGCCGCGCGGGTTCTTCGCGAGCGGGCGCTTCGCGTTCAGCACGAGCAGCGGCACGATCACGGTGCGCGCCCAGTACGACACCTTCGACAGGTGGAACGGGAACCACTGCGGCAGCAGCATGATCTCGACCGGCATCATCGGCACCGCGCGCCACGGAATCGCGCCGTACAGCGCGAGCTGGATGCGCGTGAACACGTTCGACATCTCGGCGCCGCCCATCGCGTGGATCGCGCGGCGCGCACGCTGCATGTGCTCGGCGTTCTCGTCGTCGCCGATCACCTTCAGCGCGAAATACGCCTTCACGCTCGCGCTGATGTTCGGCGCGCCGTCGGTGAACAGCGGCCAGCCGCCGTCGGCCTGCTGGATGCGGCGCAGATACTTGCCGATCTTCTGTTCGAGCTCGACGTTCGGCGTCTCGCCGAGATAGTGGACGAGCAGCACGTATTCGGCGGGAATCGTCGAATCGGCTTCGAGTTCGTAGACCCAGTGGCCGTCCGCGTTCTGCGCGGCCAGCAGCGCGTCGGTCGCACGCGCGACGGCCGCATCGACGCCGGCCGGCACGGTGCCGGCGGACAAGGTAGCCATTTCGGTGAGATCGTTCATCGGTCCCTCTGTTGCTTACTGTGTCTGGAGCACGTCCGCGGCCAGCTGGCCGGAGCGGATCGCGCCCTCGATCGTGGCGGGCAAGCCGGTGGCAATCCAGTCGCCCGCCAGCACGAGATTGGTCCAGCGCGTACGCACGGCCGGACGCTTCATTTCCTGCGACGGCACCGCCGCAAAGCCCGCGCGCGGCTCGACGACGAGCTGCCACGCGGGGATGGTTTCCGGGTTCGCGCCCGTCACGCGCGCGACGTCCTCCCAGATGCGCCGCGCAAGCGTGTCGCGCGGCGTGTCGAGCCAGCGGCCGGCGTCGCGGATCGTCGCCGCGAGCTGGCCGCCGCCGGTGCGCACCGCATCGACGACACCGTTCACGACCGCCGTCTGCAACGGCGTGCCGGCCGGCGCCTCGATCGCGAAGTACGCGGTCACGACCGCGCTGAACGTGTCGGGCGCGGTGAGCTCGGGCACGAGCGGCTGCGCGACCTCGGGCGGCACGGCCAGCACGACGGCGTCGCCCGGTGCGAGATCGATCCGCTCGCCGCCGACCGAGATCGCATCGACCGCATTGCCGTGCGCGCCGAATTCGAGCGCGTCGAGCCGCGAGTTCAGCCGGATCTGCGCGCCGCCGTGCTGCAGCATCCGCAGCGCCGGTTCGACGAATGCGCTGCCGAGACCATCGCGCGCGACGAGCGGACGGCAGCCGGGGCCGCCCGCGGCAAACGTGCCGCACAGCGCCGCACGCGCGAGTTCGGCGCTCGCGTGGCGCGGCTCGACGTTCAGCACACCGAGGAAATACGGCCGCAGCCAACGTTCCCACAGCATGCCGTCGCATCGCATCGTCTGTGCGAGTGAGCGGCCCATGCGCGCGAACGCGAGCGGGGCGAGCGCGAGGTAGTCGAGCGGCGTCGTGCCCGGCGCACGCGACGCGGCATCGAACAGCCACGACGGCCAGCGCCCGTCGCCGAAGCGCAGCGTCCAGCGCTGCTGCGACGCGACGTCGACGACCGGGAATTCAGGCAGCGCGGGCCCCGCGAGCCGGTCGGCCGCGCCGATCGCGCGCAGGTAGCGCTGCGTCGCGGGCTGTCCCGCGAACACCGTGTGCAGCCCGCTGTCGAGTGTCGTGTTCAGCGTCCCGTCGAACCATGAGCGGCAGCGGCCGCCCGCATGCGCGTGCGCGTCGTGCAGCACGATGCGCCGCCCGCGGCGTTGCAGCTCGACCGCGGCCGACAGGCCGGCAAGGCCGGCGCCGATCACGTGGACGGTCCTGGGCATCGACTCGGTCGACTCAGAACAGCGCGTAGCGCGCGGCGATCATCAGCATGCGCGCCTTCGGCTTGCGCAGCGGCGCGCGCGGGAAGGCGAAGCCGCGTGCGATCGCGGCTTCGAGAATGCAGCGATACGCCCCCGACATGATGCGCGGCGCCTTCACCTGCGCACGCGGGCACGTATCCATCACCGCGTCGGCCTGGCGGAAATGCTCGAGCGCGCGCTCGACGAGCGTCGCGCACACGCGCGGCAGCGCCGGATCGCGCACGATCGTCGCCGGGTCGGTAATCGCGATGCCTTCGCGCGCGAGCAGCTCGCGCGGCAGGTAGCAGCGGTTGATCGCCGCATCGTCGTCGATGTCGCGCAGGATGTTGGTCAGTTGCAGCGCGCGGCCGAGGTGATGCGACAGCTTGATCCCTTCGGCTTCAGGCATCCCGAAAATCCTCACCGACAGCCGGCCGGCCGCGCTCGCCACGCGATCGCAGAAGAGGTCGAGCGTCGGCTCGTCGGGCGCGCAGATGTCTTCGACCGCATCCATCGCCATCCCGTCGATCATCGCGTGGAAATCGTCGCGCTGCAGGTTGAATGCACGGATCTCGCGGTCGAGCGCGGCCAGGTGGCGCGGCGGGCGGCCGGCGTAGCATGCGTCGATGTCGGCGCGCCAGCGATCGAGGCCCGCATTGCGCTCGGCGCGCGGCAGGTCGCTGTCGGCGATGTCGTCGACCGCGCGGCAAAACGCATAGACCTGGAACATCGCATCGCGCTGCACGGCCGGCAGGATGCGCATCGCAAGATAGAAAGAACTGCCCGATGTGACGGCAGCGGCGTCGGTTTCTTGTTCGTCCACGACGGAATTGGAAACGGCCAAGACAAGCTCCACGGAGACACCCACGCGGGGCGATTGAAGAAGCCATGCCCGGCTGGGATGGTCAGGGCGTCAAATGCGTGCGAGATATGCGAACGATCGACGCAGACAGGCACAAATTACCGGCCGGAAGCCGGAATTGGGCGAAAGTATAGCAATCTTTGAAGTTCGATGGCGGACACTCGCCGCATGCGGCGGCATGCCGGAGGCCGTTGGCCGGCAAGGGCGCTCGGCCCGGGCAGGAAGCGGCGCCGGCGCTGCGTCAGCCGTAGACGATGTCGCGCTGCAGGTCGAGCGCAATGAGCCCCATTTCGCGCGTGAGCTGCAACATCGAGCGACGCTCGAGGCGCGAGCCCATGAAGCTCGTCACGTGGCCGTCGGGCTCCGCGGTGAACTGGAACACCGCGCCGCCCGTGCCGAACCACGCACCCGGCACGTCGGGCGATTCCTGCCAGTCGATCTGCGCGAACACGCGTGCGATACCCGCGCGTATCAGGTCGCCCGGACCGATCGGCGGCGCGATGTCGCCCAGGTCGTCGAGCGAATAGGGGCCGGGTTTGTTCGGCTTCCGATAGAAGAGATAGTCGACGTTCATGGGGCGCAATCGCGGGCAAAGCAACAAATTAGCGCGCTTCGGGATAAATTCATATCGGATACGGACGAAATGTGGCCTGTACGAGACAAGAGGGACAGATCGAAAGCGGCCTGTCTGGGTGCGCGCGGGTTCGTCTAAGATGACACCTTTCTCAAAATCTGAAGACCCGGACACCATGGAGACGAACGCAAGCGCCACCCCGCAGTCCGATCATCCCGTTTTCGTGCTCGTGCACGGCGCCTGGCACGGCGCGTGGTGCTATGCGCACGTTGCGGCCGCGCTGGCCGAGCGCGGCCACCTGTCGATCGCGCGCGACCTGCCCGCGCACGGTATCAACGCCCGCTTTCCTGTTTCCTACTTCACCCGCCCGCTCGACAAGGATGCGTTCGGCGCCGAGCCGTCGCCGGTCGCGAACACGACGCTCGACGATTACGCGACGCAGGTCATGCAGGCGGTCGACGACGCGTACGCGCTCGGCCACGGCAAGGTCGTGCTCGTCGGGCACAGCATGGGCGGCCTCGCGATCACGGCGGCTGCCGAACGCGCGCCCGGGAAAATCGCGAAGATCGTCTATCTCTCGGCCTTCATGCCCGCGTCGGGCGTGCCGGGCCTCGACTACGTGCGCGCGCCCGAGAACAAGGGTGAGCTGCTCGGCCCGCTGATGCTGGCGAGCCCGCGCGTCGCCGGCGCGCTGCGCATCGATCCGCGCAGCGGTGACGCCGCGTATCGCGAGCTCGCGAAGCGCGCGCTGTACGACGACGTGCCGCAGGCCGACTTCGAAGCCGTCGCGAACCTGATGACCTGCGACGTGCCGGCCGCGCCGTTTGCGACCGCGATCCCGACGACGGCCGCGCGCTGGGGCGCGATCGACCGCCACTACATCAAGTGCCTGCAGGATCGCGTGATCCTGCCCGCGCTGCAGCAGCGCTTCATCGACGAAGCCGACGCGTTCGCGCCCGGCAACCCGACCCACGTGCACCAGCTCGACAGCAGCCATTCGCCGTTCATGTCGCAGCCGGCCGTCCTGGCCGGCGTGCTGGCCGACATCGCGAAAAGCTGAGCACGGCACGCGCGGGGCGCATTCGCTCCGCGCGCAGCAGGGCGGTGCGGGTGCGCCTACGCGTAGGCCACCGAGCGGTCCCGCCCGAGCCGCTTCGCGCGATAGAGCGCGGCGTCGGCCTCGTTGACGAGCACGTCGCAAGTCGTCGCGCCCGCCTTTGCACACGCGCCGCCGACACTCGCCGTCACCGGCACGCTGACGCCTTCGGCATCGACCGGCACACTGCCGATCGCATCGCGCACCTTGTCGGCCACGAGCATCGCCTCGTCGAGATTCGTGCACGGCAGCAGCAGCGCGAATTCCTCGCCACCGAAGCGGCCGAACGTATCCTGCGCACGCACGATCGACGCGACGCGGCGCGCCGTCTCGCGCAGCACGGCGTCGCCGGCCGCATGCCCGAAACGGTCGTTGATCGTCTTGAAGTGGTCGAGGTCGAACAGCAGCACCGACATGTCGCCGCCGTAGCGCTGCCAGCGCGCGAATTCGTCGCCGAGCCGCGCCTCGAAGAAGCGCCGGTTCGCGATGCCGGTCAGGCCGTCTCGATTCGCGTGTTCGCGCAGCTTCGCGACCGCTTCCTCGCGCTCACGCTGCATCACGCTCACGTGCGTGACGTCCGAGATCGTCACGCACACGGCTTCGACGTCGCGGCCGCGCGTAAGCGGCATGAACGTGCAGTCCTGCTGCATGTAGTCGACGCCGCCCGTGATCGGCCGGTCGTGCTCGAAGCGGAACAGGTAGGGCCGCTGCTCCCACGAGCTGAACGCGAAGCTGCCGAGCTGGAACACGCTCTCGAGCTTGCGCGACAGCCACGCGCGCGGCAGGTCGGGAAAACAGTCGAACAGGTTGCGGCCGATCACGTCGGCGGCCGGGATGCCGCTGTGGTCCTGCATGAAGCGATTCCACATCAGCACGGTCATCGCGCGGTCGAGCACGAACAGGCCGAAGCCCACCCGCTCGATGACGAGATCGCTCAGCGACGGGGTGGCGGCCGTCATAGCGCGGACAGCAACGCGTCGAGCGCGTCGCCCATCAGCCGGATCGAATCCTCGGCCATCAGCATCACGAAGTGAGCCCGGAACGCGTGGTCCTCGAGCCCGAAGTTCACCTCGAGCAGCAATGCCACGCTCCATGCCAGCTCGGTCGGCTGGAAGACGTCGTCGAACGACACGTTCGCGCCGAGCAGCCCCGGCGGAAAGAACACGGGCTTGCGCCCGAGCTCGTCGAGGATCGATGCGACGCAGGCGCCCATCAGCACGTTCGCGACGTCGAACACGACTTCGTCGGGTGTCGCCATCCCGCCGTACACGCCTTCGCCGAACGTGCGGTCGACGACCGACATGAGCCGCGCGATGCTCGCGGTACGGCACAGCACGATCGCCTCGCCCTTGATGTCGGAACGGAAGCCCTGGCGCACGGCGGTCACGTTGTCGTAGATGCCCGTCATCTCGCGCAGCGCATCGCCCGCGTCGGTCGCTTTCACGACCCGCACGCGCGGCACCGACAGTTCGATGAAGCGCCCGAGCAACAACGCGAGCCGTGCGGCGGCACGGCCCATTGCGAGGTTGGCGATCTCCTGCAACGCGTCGCGTTGCTCCGCCGTGAACACCGAGTCAGGCATACAACCCATACTCCTTGAGAATGGGCAGCAATGCCTCCGACGTCACGGGCTTGGCAACGAATGCGATCGCGCCCAATTCGCGCACGCGTGCTTGCGCCTGCGGCTGGATATCGGCGGATACCACGATCACGAACGTGTTCAGATCTTCGTGGCGCAGTGTCTCCAGCACCTGATATCCGCTCATGTCGGGCATCGTCAGGTCCAGAAACATTACGGAAGCTTTGCCGTCACGATACAGCGCCAAGGCCTCTCGACCATTCGCGGCATACGCGACATCGACGTCCCAGCCTCCCGGCAGCGCCTTTGTCAGAAGTTTGCGAGCGAGCAGCGAATCGTCGGCAATTACAATCGGCAAAGGCATGGGGCGAAGCGGTATACGGAATGGTCTCTCTCGCGTTAACGACCGCGCGGCGCACTTCTTGAGGCGCCAATGCGTTCGGGCGCGGGCAGCCGCCTTGCAACCGCGCGCGGGCGCCGCAACGCGGGCGCGCGCGACGCGCCGCGCGGCGAATGCCGGCGGGCGCAGATATCTGTCATAGGGAAAGCAAGGCGCGATTCTCGGAGTAAACCGGAGGCGATGCAACTCGCCATATTCACCATTTCGGACAGAATCGGTCCGAACATGCGCCATTCCGAAAACAGCCGCGACCATTTTCGAGATAAGCACGCAAAATTTTTCCTTGTGTACGTTTGCGCTGCCGGATTCGTCGCGTTTTCAATCTGACGAATTCCCCCTGTCGAAATCGACAGGATTACTTGCGTCCGGGTGCATCCGGGGCCGTACGGCGGGCCGTCGCAACTCGTTTATGATGGCAGGCACCTTCGCCTCACCCGCTTCCTCGATGACGTCCGACCGGCCCGCCGATTCCCACGCTCCCGCCTCCACGCCCGCCGACGACTGGCAGGACGACGGCAACTATGCGTCCGGTGCGCCCGAGCACGATTTCGCGGTGCGACGCGTGACGCTGATCGTGCTGCTCGTCGCGGCGATCGTGCTGCCCTGCATCTACGTCGTGGTGATGGCGTACAACGACCTGAAGACGCGCGAGGCCGCCGCGAGCGACGTGACGATGCGCACCGTGCGGGTTGCCGAGGAGCACGCGCTCAAGGTGTTCGACCTGAGCGAGACGCTCGATGCGCGCATCGTCGATCTCGTGCAGGACATGGACGATGCGACCGTGCGCAACAGGGAGTCCGACATCCACGAAGCGCTGAACACGATCGGCGGCGGCTATCCGCAGGTGGCGGCCGTGTCGATCTTCGGCGCGAGCGGGATGCTGCTCGCGAACAGCCTCTACTATCCGGCGCCCTATGCGTCGATCGCGAACCGCGACGATTTCGCCGGCATTCGCGACGGCAAGGTGATCGAACACATCTCGCGGCTGATGATGGGGCCGCTCAAGCTCGAGAACATTCCCGTGTTCAACACGGGCGTCGCGCGTCGCCACAGCGACGGTTCGTTCGCCGGAATGGTGTCGATCGCGCTGAAGTCGTCGTATTTCAACGCGTTCTATCGCGACCTGCTCGGCGGCGCCAGCACGCCGATGACGATGGCGCTCGCGCGCTCGGACGGCGCGGTAATCGCGTCGTATCCGCCGCCGCCGGCACTCGCGCACACCGACCGCGCCGTCACGTTCGGCGACGCACGCAACGATCCGCGCGCCGGTGTCGTGCGGGTGCGCCACGACGGCGCGAGCAGCGAGATCGTCGCGTATCGCCAGGTCGGCAGCTATCCCGTCTACGTGACGTGCTCGTATCGCACGTCGGCGATCTGGCGTGAATGGTACGAACACCTGAGCGTGCTGTTCCTCTCGATGTTCGCGCCGTCGGTCGCGCTGTGGTCGGTGATCTGGCTGTCGCTCAAGCGGCTGAAGGCGGAAGAGGAGGCGTGGGACCGCTGGCAGGCCGAAGCGTCGATGCGCCGTTCGATCGAATCAGCGTACCGGCAGTCGCGCAAGATGCAGGCGCTCGGCAACCTCGTCGGCAGCGTCGCGCACGATTTCAACAACCTGCTGATGATCATCTCGAGCAACGTGCAGATCGTGCGGCGGCGCGGGGTCCAGCATCTCGACAAGGAGCTCGGCGCGATCGAACGCGCGCTGAAGAACGGGCAGTCGCTCACGCGCCAGCTCCTCGGCGTCGCACGCAAGCAGCCGCTGCACAACGAGACGATCGACGTCGGGCAATGGGTCGGCACATGCCGCGAACTGCTGAAGACGTCGCTCGGTTCGAAATCGTCGCTGGTCGTCGCGATCGAGCCCGGTGTGTGGCCGATCCGCGTCGACGTCGCCGAGCTCGAACTCGCGGTGATCAACCTCGCGGTCAACGCGCGCGACGCGATGGCGGCCGGCGGCCGCTTCACGGTCGGCGCGCGCAACGTGACGCTGCGTCGCGAGGACGGCTTTCCGCTGACCGGCGATTTCGTGCAGATCTCGCTCGACGATACGGGTTCGGGCATGGCGCCCGACGTGCTCGCCCGCGCGTTCGAGCCGCTGTTCACGACGAAGGCTCAGGGGATGGGGACGGGGCTCGGCCTGCCGCAGGTATTCGCGTTCTGCGAACGCTCGGGTGGCCTCGCGACGATCGACAGCGCGGTCGGTGCCGGCACGTCGGTGCGCCTCTACCTGCCGCGCGCGCGCGCCGAGGATGTCGTCGCACGGCCGCCGGCGGTCGCGCACGACGCGGGCACGGGCGCGCTCGCCGGCCTGCACGTGCTGCTCGTCGAGGACAACAGCGAAGTCGCGGCCGGCACCGAAGCGCTGCTGTCGCTGCTCGGGCACCGCGTGACCTACGCGCCCACCGCCGACGACGCGTTGCGCCTGATCGAAGGCGCGGCTGCGAACGACACGTTCGACCTCGTGATTTCGGATATCCACATGCCGGGCAGCCTGAACGGCATCGACCTCGCCGAAGCGGTCGAGAAGCGGCCGGAGAAGCTGCCCGTGATTCTCGTCACGGGTTACGCGGAGGAACTCGACCGCACGCGCACCGTCAACGTCCGCGTGCTGTCGAAGCCGTTCGACATCGCGCTGCTCGACGAGATCCTGCTGGGCATCCGCGAAGCGCGCGACGCACGGCACGCGCGACACGCCGGCACGTGACCCGCTAAGTGCGGGCCGGCGCCGGCGGCATGAACGGGGCGACGCTCAGGCCGACTTCAGCAAGCGCACCCAGCCCGTGTAGCGATCGACGAAACCCTGCAGGAACTTGCGGGTGTCTTCGCTGACGATCTGGCCCTGATCGTCGATGCGTGCCGGATCGTGCTTGATGAACATCTCGGGCTGCCCGAGCGTCTTCACGTCGAGGTACGCGAGCACGTTGCGCAGGTGCTGCTGCGCGAGCGCGGTGCCCGTCGCACCCGGCGACGTGCCGAGCACCGCACCCGGCTTGCCCGACCACGAATTGGAACCCCACGGGCGCGAGCCCCAGTCGAGCGCATTCTTCAGTACGCCCGGAATCGAGCGGTTGTACTCGGGCGTGAAGAACAGCAGCGCATCGGCGGCTTCGATCGACTGCTTGAAGCGCTTCGCGACTTCCGGGAAATCCGCGTCGTAGTCCTGGCTGTACAGCGGCAGTTCGCCGATCTCGACGAACTCGAACGAGAAATCGGCGGGGGCGAGCGAGATCACGGCGTGCGCGAGCGCGCGGTTCCACGAAGCGCGACGCAGGCTGCCGACGACCACAGCGATGCGATAGGACATGACATTCTCCTTCCGGTGAGTGAGGAATCGGATCGATTGCTTCCGAACGAGCGACAAAGGTCTGTTTATAGGCAAGCCAGCCCGCGAACCGCCCCACGGGGCCGGCCGGCCCACTTTCCACAAGGTTTTCCACAGAAATTGTGGATAACTTGACCGTTATGATCTGACGTTACAAACTGCCCGCCGCGTGTCGAGGTCGACACGCGACACAGGGTTCGGCAAGCATAGCGCAGCGCGTCGACCGGTTTCGTGAATTCGTGACGGAACATGCATTGCAGGCGGGCACCGCGCCCAGTAAGCTGCTCGCACCGCTACGCGCCCGCTTGGTGGCACACACGATTGCCTCGAGACACCGCAACCCAGACATGCCGTCCGAATACGACGATCCCGCCTATCTCGCGCAACTGCGGCGCGACCTGCTGCGCTTCGCGCGACTCCAGCTCCGCGATGCCGACGCGGCCGAAGACGCCGTGCAGGAAGCGCTCGCCGCCGCGTGGTCGCACGCGGGCGATTTCGCCGGGCTGTCGGCCCACAAGACCTGGGTGTTCGGCATCCTGCGCAACAAGCTGATCGACGTGCTGCGCGCGCGGCAACGCACGGTGAGCTTGTCGGCGCTCGATGCCGAGCTCGACGGCGAATCGGTGCTCGATCGCGAGCTGTTCAAGGAAAACGGGCACTGGGCCGCGCATGCGAAGCCGCGACCGTGGCCGCGCCCGGAAACGCTGTTGCAGCAGCAGCAGTTCTGGACGCTGTTCCAGACCTGCCTCGACCACCTGCCGGAGCAGATCGGGCGCGTGTTCATGATGCGCGAATTCCTCGACGTCGAGATTACGGACATCTGCAGCGAATTGACGCTGACGACGAATCATTGCAGCGTGCTGCTGTATCGGGCGCGCACGCGCCTGCGAACCTGCCTCAGTGAAAAAGGACTGACGACCGAAGATGCTGCCGGGGAAATGTACTGACGTGACGCGACTGCTGTCGGATGCGCTGGACCGGCATCTGACCCTGCACGAGCGCCTGCAGGTGCGTGTACACCTGCCGACCTGCAGTGGCTGCAGGGCCTATCGCGGTCAGATCGCACTGCTGCGGACAGCCGCGAAAGCGGCGGCGGGGCGTGGGCCGGACGACGACGACGGGTCGTCCGGGGAAGGCTAGGGGCGGCTTGCTTGGTTGCGATCGCCCGGGTGGTGGTCGCACGGTGTCCGGCGATCGTATCGGCTTCGAATGCCGATGTTTGTACCCGGCCGATGCAATCAGAAAAATACGGCGGGCAAGAATTATTCGAACAGCGCCTGCACCGATTCGGGCGGCCGGCCGATGGCGGCCTTGCCGCGATAAACGACGATGGGCCGCTGCAGAAGAATCGGATGAGCGGCAATCGCCGCGTAGGCTTGTGCGTCGGTCAAATCGGCGCGGGCCAGATTCAGCGTCTTGTACGGTTCCTCTCCGTCGCGCAGCATGTCTCGAACCGGGCGGCCAAGCTGCCGATGCAGCGCTTCCAGTTCCTCTACCGTCGGTGGCGTCTTCAGGTACTCGACGACATTCAGAGGCGCACCGGTGGTATTCAACGACTCGATCAAAGCAAGCGTCTCGCGCGACTTCGAGCATCGGGGGTTGTGGTAGATCGTGATCATCATTCAAGCCTGGAGGGTGGAGCCTCGTATTGTAGCCAGTCTGCATCGGGTGTCCGGGCGGGGAGGTTGGCGCGGGATCGCGGGATTTCGAGTGGATTCGCTGCTTCTCGGAAGTAGATGGATGGGGTCGTGCGACGGACCACGAGAGGGGAGTGCTGTTCGGGATGCGCTTCACGGCGTTGCGTGATGTGTTTATGCGCATAAAGGTGAGCGGTGTTCTGCCGCGGGATGACGGATCGAGGTGCCGCACGCCAGATCAATACGATGGGAGGTTCCGACCGGAAAGGAGGCGGGCGGGTGCATCGTACGTCGGTTGGTTTATGCGCATAAAGCGGGCGGTTGCCGGGCGAGGCAGCTCTCGATTCGCGGCGTGGTAACAGTGGAAACGTCCTCACGTGGATGCGATTGCTACGTCGACATGCCCGCTGGTCAATCGCCGCGCACTGGATTCCGGAGCAGTCGGGATGTGATCCTTCGCCGCTTGCCATCGCCATCGCCATCGCCATCGCCATCGCCATCGCCATCGCCATCGCCATCGCCATCGCCATCGCCATCGCCATCGCCATCGCC
>NZ_LDVA01000115.1:0-118551 GCF_050768715.1 Burkholderia sp. ZZQ-2
CACGCCCCCTCGGGCGACTCCCGGTTCCGCTTGACCGGACGATCCGCGATCATTGCCGCATGCGTGCACCGCCGCGTAACATGGAGGCCGCCGCCAGACGCCGCACGCCCCATCCACTGGAGATCGACATGACAACCGGCCTCGATATCGCCCAGCCCGCCTGGTTCTTCGACTTCGTGTCGCCGTTCTCCTACCTGCTCCTCGAACAGCACGACAAGTGGCCGGACGTGCCGTTCGAACCCGTCGCCGTGTCGCTGCCCGACCTGCAGCGGCACTGGGGGCAGCGCCCCAGCGCCGACGTGCCGGCCAAGCGCGTGTTCACGTACCGTCACGCGCTGTTCCGCGCCGAGCAGCTCGGCATCCGCTTCAAGATGCCGCCCGCGCACCCGTTCGAGTCCGACAAGGTGCTGCGCCTCGCGATCGCGCTGCGCGCCGACATCGCGACCGTGCTGGAGATGTTCCGCTTCATCTGGCGCGACGGCAACGATCCGTCGACGCCGGAAGGGTTCGCGGCATTGTGCGAGCGGGTCGGCGTCGGCCACGGCGACGAGCTGATCGAATTCGAGGAGACCGCCGCGCAACTGGCACGCAACAACGCCGACGCGATCGCGCTCGGGGTGTTCGGCGTGCCGACGTTCTGGATGAACCAGCAGCTGTTCTGGGGCGAGGATGCGCTGCCGATGGTGCTGTACTGCGCGCGCACGCCGAACTGGCTCGAATCGCGCGAGGTCAAGCGGATCAGCGCGCTGCCGAAGGGCCGCGCGTGATGGCCGGTATCACGCACGGCAACGCGCGATTACGGTAACGTTACGCGTCACCCGAATCACCCCCACCGATGGAAGACGACGACCGTACCGCCTCGCTCGATATCTGGCTCGTGCGTGTGCTGCGCACGCTGCTGCTCGAGCGCAGCGTCACGCAGGCCGCGCTGCGGCTGAACCAGACCCAGCCCGCGATCAGCACCGCGCTGCGCAAGCTGCGCGAGACGCTGAACGACCCGATCCTCGTGCGCGGCAAATCCGGCATGGTGCCGACCGAATACGGCGCGTCGCTGCTCGAGGCCGCGCAGCGCGCGCTGCGCGAGGTCGATTTCATCGCGACGCCGCACGGCGACTTCGATCCGTCGTCCGCACGGCGCACGTTCCGCGTCGCCGCGCCCGATTACCTGAACGATTTCTTCATGCCGACGCTGATCGAGCGCTTTCGCGACGCGGCGCCGCATGCGCACCTGGAAATCGATTCGCTGAATCCCGCGCTCGATCACGCGGGCGCGCTCGAATCCGGCGCGCTCGATCTCGTGATCGGCAACTGGCCGAAGCCCGACCCGCAGTTCGCACGCCAGGACCTGTTCTCCGACACGATCGTGTGCCTGATGCGCGATGCGCACCCGCTTGCGCGCGGGCCGCTCACGCGCGAAGCGTACGCGTCGGCCGCGCACGTCGCGCCGACGCCGTACACCGGCGACAAGCGCAACGCGATCGAGATCGGCCTTGCCCGCGCGCACCTCACGCGGCGCATCGTGACGACGCTTCCGTACTTCGGGATCGTGCCGCAGGTGCTGCTGCAATCGGACCTGATCTTCACGACGACGCGCCGCTTCGCGACGCATTACGCGCAGTTGCTGCCGCTCGTCGTCGTCACGCCGCCGGTGCCGTTTCCGCGAATCAAGAGCTACCTGCTCACGCATCCGCAACCCGACCGGCCAACCGACATCGCGTGGCTGTGCGCGCTGATGCAGAGCGTGTCCGACGAGCTGACGGTCGCCCGCGGCCGCAAGCGCTGAGCTGAGCTGAGCTGAGCCGGCGCGGCCGTTCAGACCGTTCAGACCGTTCAGACCGTTCAGCCGTTCAGCCGTTCAGCCGTTCAGCCGTTCAGCCGTTCAGGCCGTACAGAAGGTTTCCTGCAGATGGGCCCAGCGCACGACGCCCGCCGCGTCGCGTTCGAACACGGCGGTCGCGCGGCGCGCGGGCAGCTCGCCCGAGGCCGCGTGCTGCGCCTCGAGATAGGTGAGCGTCGCATGCGACGCGTCGGCGGCGAGCACGCGGATGTCCGACAGCGTGATGCGCAGCCCCGGCTTCGCGCCGGCGAGCTTCGCGAACAGCGCGTGCGTGCCGTCGTGGTCGACCTCGCGGCCGTCGGTCAGGATCATCGTGAAATCGGCGGAGAACGAAGCGAGCAGCGCGTCGAGCGCCCCGGGCGCGGTATCGACGCCGGACAGCCAGCGCTCGATGGCGACGAGGCTCGCATCGAGCGTGTCGAGATAAACCTGGTGATCGGACATGGTGCGTGCACGGTAAGGCGCGGCCCGGTGCCGCGCGTCGTCGTGCAGTGTATGCAAAAACGCGCGGCCATGCGCTGGCCGCGCGGTGCTACCGCGCGCAGGACACGTCGTCGCGCGCACGCCCCGCCGCGGCGGCCTTCACGTCCGCCACCGGCATGCCCGAGCGCGCCTGCAGCAGCTCCGCGCAGACGGCCACCGCGATCGCGCCCGGCGTCTTGTCGACGATGCCCGCGACACCGATCGGGCACACCATCTCGACGAGCCGCGCCGGATCGACGCCGCGCGCGGCAAGGCGGCGCTCGAACTTCACGCGCTTGGTGCGCGAGCCGATCATCCCGAAGTACGCATAGTCGCGCCGCCGCATGATCTGCGCGGCGAGCGAGAAGTCGAGCGCGTGGTTGTGCGTCATCACGAGGAAATATGCGCCGGGCGGCGCAGCGTCGACGACGGCCTCCGGCGTGTCGGTCGGCTCCGGCTGCACGTTCGGCGGACATTCGTCCGGAAACAGCTCGTCGCGCGTGTCGACCCACTGCACGACGCACGGCAGCGCGCCGAGCAGCGTGACGAGCGCGTGACCGACGTGCCCGGCGCCGAACAGCACGATGTGCATCGGCGCCGGCGTGCCGCTCGCGCGGTTGCGCTGGCCGGTGCCCTGCGCGAACGCCGGGGGCGGCGCGGTGCGAAGCGAGCGTGCGGGGCCGTTCATGTCAGCCTCCACCGGGCCGCCCCAAGGAGGCTGACCGCCCCCATCGAAAGCAGCGAACGAAGCGAGCGCGGGAGCCGTTTCATCTCAGCCTGCCTGACCGGCGCGCGCCGCACGCACCGCGCTGACCGCGCGCAGGATCGACTCGCCGGTGGCCGGCGCGTCGAGCGGCGGGTTCACCTGGTAGTCGCCGACCGCGGCCACCGCGTCGCGCACCGCGAAGAACACCGAGAAGGGCAGCAGCAGCGGCGGCTCGCCGACGGCCTTCGAACGGTGGATGCTGTCCTCGACGTTGCGGTTCTTGAACAGCTGCACGTTGAACTCGGGCGGCGTGTCGTTCACCGTCGGGATCTTGTACGTCGACGGCGCATGCGTCATCAGCTTGCCGCCCTTGTTCCACCACAGCTCCTCGGTCGTCAGCCAGCCCATCCCCTGGATGAACGCGCCTTCGACCTGGCCGATGTCGAGCGCCGGGTTCAGCGATGCGCCCACGTCGTGCAGCGCATCGACGCGCAGCGTGCGCATCTCGCCCGTCAGCGTGTCGATCACGACTTCCGACACGGCCGCGCCGTACGAGTAGTAGTAGAACGGCCGACCCTGCAGCTTCGACTGATCCCAGTACAGCTTCGGCGTCGCGTAGAAGCCGTCGGACCACAGCTGCACGCGCGCGAGGTACGCCTTCGCGACCACGTCGCCGAACGGCACGCCGTTGCCGCCGACCCACACGAAGTCGTTGCCGAACTTCACGTCGGCCGCATCGACCTTGCCGTCGCCGAACTGCTTCGCCGCGAACACCGCGAGCCGCTCGCGCAGCTGGCGCGCCGCATCCTGCGCGGCCTTGCCGTTCAGGTCGGAGCCCGTGGAAGCGGCCGTCGCGGACGTGTTCGCGACCTTGCTGGTGTCGGTCGCCGTCACGCGGACCCGGCCGAAGCGGATGCCGAGCTCGTGCGCGACGACCTGCGCGACCTTCGTGTTGAGCCCCTGCCCCATCTCCGTGCCGCCGTGGTTCACGAGCACCGAGCCGTCGGTATAGATGTGCACCAGCGCGCCGGCCTGGTTGAAGTGCGTGACGTTGAACGCGATACCGAACTTCACCGGCGTGAGCGCGATGCCCTTCTTCAGCACCGTGTTGCGCGCGTTGAATTCCCGCACGCCCGCGCGCCGCGCGCGGTAGTCGCTCGTCGCCTCGAGTTCGCCGAGCAGCTCCTGCAGCACGTTGTCCTCGACCGTCTGCCCGTACGGCGTCACGTTGCGTTCGGTCTTGCCGTACAGGTTCGCGTAGCGCACGTCGAGCGGATCGCGATCGAGCGAACGCGCGATGTCGTCGAGGATGTACTCGATCGCGAACGCGCCCTGCGGGCCGCCGAAGCCGCGGAACGCGGTGTTCGACTGCGTGTTGGTCTTGCCGCAGTAGCCGGCGATGTTCACGTCGCCGAGCCAGTACGCGTTGTCGAAATGGCATACCGCGCGCGTCATCACCGGGCCCGACAGGTCGGCCGAGAAGCCGCAGCGCGACGTCATGTCGAGCGCGACGCCGTCGATGCGGCCGTCGTCGTCGTAACCGACGTCGAAGCGGTAATGGAAGTCGTGGCGCTTGCCGGTGATCATCATGTCGTCGTCGCGATCCGGACGCAGCTTCACCGGGCACAGCAGCTTCCACGCGGCGAGCGCCGCGCAGCACGCGAACAGGCCCGACTGCGATTCCTTGCCGCCGAACCCGCCGCCCATCCGGCGGCATTCGACGAGCACGTTGTGCGACGCGACGCCGAGCACGTGCGCGACGAGGTGCTGCATCTCGCTCGGGTGCTGCGTCGAGCAGTACACGTGCATCCCGTCGTCGTCCTTCGGCACCGCGTACGCGATCTGCCCTTCGAGGTAGAACTGCTCCTGGCCGCCGAGCAGCATTTCGCCCGACTCGCGGTGCGGCGCGACGGCGAGCCGTGCGGCCGCGTCGCCGCGCGCGAGCTTCAGCGGCGGGATCACGTAGGTTTCGGCCGCGCGCGCTTCCTGCGCGGTGAGAATCGCCGGCAACTCCTCGTAGTCGACCTGTGCGCGGCGCGCGGCGAGCCGCGCGGTTTCGTGCGACGTCGCGACGACGATGAACATCGGCTGGCCGACGAACTGCACGATGCCCTTCGCGAGCACCGGGTCGTCGTGGATGATCGGGCCGCAATCGTTGACGCCCGGGATGTCGTCGGCCGTGAACACGGCGACCACGCCCGGCGTCGCGCGCACCGCGTCGAAGTTCATCGACACGATCTTCGCGTGCGGCTTCGCCGACAGGCCGAGCGCCGCGTGCAGCGTGCCCGCGACGATCGGGATGTCGTCGGTGTAGGTGGCACGTCCGCTGACGTGCAGGTGCGCGGATTCGTGCGCGCGCGAGACGTGGACCTGCGCGGCGTCGGCTTGCGGATCGAGGGTGTTCAGGAACGGTTCTGCTTGCTGGTTCATGTTCGGGGTTCTCCGTCTTCAGACGCGCGCCGCGTCGGCGCCGGTTTCGGCGGCCACTTCACGCACATTCAGGGCTTGCGGCGGCAGCGGGTCGTGCGGGCGCGTCTCCAGCCAGAATCGGTACATCAGGTTCTTCGCGGTATCGAGGCGATACGTGCTCGTCGCGCGCATGTCGGACAGCGGCTGGTAGTCGCGCTCGAGCGCCTGCATCGCGGCCTGCGCGGTGGCTTCGTGCCACGTCGCGCCGTCGAGCAGGCTTTCCGTGTGCGTCGCGCGCTTCGGCGTCGCGGCCATCCCGCCGAACGCGATGCGCGGCTCGCGGATCGTGTCGCCGTCCGCGATGAACGCGAACGCCGCGCACACGGCCGAGATGTCGGAGTCGAACCGCTTCGACAGCTTGTACGTGCGGAACTGCAGCTTCTCGCGCGCGCCGGTGCGGGTCGGCACCTTCAGGCCGACGACGAATTCGTGCGGCGCCACGTCCTTCTGCTGGTAGCCCGTGTACAGCGCCTCGAGCGGCAGCTCGCGCACCGTGTCGCCGCCGCGCAGCACCACGCGCGCGCCGAGCGCGATCAGGCCCGGCATCGAATCGCCGATCGGCGAGCCGTTCGCGACGTTGCCGCCGATCGTGCCGGCATTGCGGATCGGCAGCGACGCGAAGCGCTTCCACATTTCGGTCAGCTCCGGATACGTGCCGGCCAGCGCCGCATACCCGTTCTCGACCGTCACGCCCGCACCGATCTCGATCCAGTCGTCGCCGTGCACGACGCGCTGCAGTTCGGCGATCTGGCCGACGTAGATCAGGTCGTCGAGCCGGCGCATCTGCTTCGTGACCCACAAGCCGATGTCGGTGCTGCCCGCCAGAATGCGCGCGTCGGGCCGCTCGACCTTCAGCGCGGCCAGCGCATCGAGCGTGCGCGGCGCCGCGAAGCGCGCGCCGTCGAGCGTCGTGTAGTCGAACGTGTCGTCGCGCTTGAGCGACGCGAGCGTGCGGGCCAGCGCGGCCGTGTCGACCGGCGCCGACGGCGCCGGCCCATCGAACATCTGCACGGCCGCGTCGACGATCGGCCGGTAGCCGGTGCAGCGGCACAGGTTGCCGGTCAGCGCATCGGCGATCTCGGTGCGCGTCGGTACGTCCTTCGCCTTCGCGCACGCGCTGCCGCAGCCTTCGTGGCCGTGCTTCTCGTACAGCGCCCACATCGACATCACGAAGCCCGGCGTGCAGAACCCGCATTGCGAACCGTGGCAGTCGACCATCGCCTGCTGCACCGGATGCAGCTCGCCGTCCGGCTGACGCAGGTCCTCGACCGTCAGCAGCGCCTTGCCGTCGAGCGTCGGCAGGAACTGGATGCATGCGTTGACGGCCTTGAACTCGACCGCGCCGGTGTCGGTCAGCTCGCCGACGACGACCGTGCATGCGCCGCAGTCGCCTTCCGCGCAGCCTTCCTTGGTGCCGGTGCAATGCGCGTCCTCGCGCAGGTATTGCAGCACGGTGCGGGTGACGTCCGCGCCGCTGACTTCGCGGATCGCGTGACGATGGTAGAAGCGGATCGGCTCACTCATGTCTCGAGGGTTCTTCAAATGGGGGGCAAGGCGGCCTGCGCAGTGCGCTCGACCGACGTTTTTCTGACAGTTTGCACGCTATCACCATCAAATTTCGCAACCCATAGCCCATCACGCATGGGGCCCATATAACTGCCGCGATATGAACGCCTGGGAACGCCGGGGCCGCCCGCCGCCCTTTCCGCACTGTGCCCTGCACCCGTTCCCGACGCCTTCGACACCGTCCGCCATCGTCAAAAACGGGGCGCGATTAACTAAATGGTACCTGCGTGAAAACCGGTTCCATGGGAAAATCCCGATTCCCTTTTTCGCCGCCTTCCGTTCGTTTCGTTCATTCGTTCCGACCCCATGTCAACCGATTCCGCCACACCGCCGCGCAGCGGGTTCGCGGTCACGCTGCAAATCGTGTCCGTCGTCTGCTTCACGTTCATCTGCTACCTGACCATCGGCCTGCCGCTCGCGGTGCTGCCGGGCTTCGTCCATGACGACCTCGGTTTTTCCGCGATCGTCGCGGGCGGCGCGATCAGCGTCCAGTATTTCGCGACGCTCGCATCGCGGCCGCTCGCGGGGCGCTTCGCCGATACGCTCGGGCCGAAGCAGACGGTGCTGCGCGGGCTGGTCGGCTGCGGGGTGTCGGGCGTGCTGCTGCTCGTCGCGCTGCTGCTCGCGCACTGGCCGGTCGCGAGCCTCGTGCTGCTGGTCGCGAGCCGGCTCGTGCTCGGCGTCGGCGAGAGCCTGTGCGGCACCGGCGCGATCCTGTGGGGCATCGGCCGGGTCGGCGTCACGCACAACGCGAAGGTCATCTCGTGGAACGGAATCGCCACCTACGGCGCACTCGCGCTCGGCGCGCCGGTCGGCGTCGCGATCGCGCATACGCTGAATCCGGCGCTGATCGGCGTGATCGTGATCGCGCTCGCCGCGACCGGCTTCTATCTCGCGCGCCTGATCGATTCCGTACCGCTCGTGCACGGCGAGCGGATGTCGTATGCGAGCGTGTTCACGCGCGTGCTGCCGCACGGCCTCGGCCTCGCGCTCGGCTCGGCAGGCTTCGGCTCGATCGCCACCTTCGTCACGCTGTACTACGCGGCGCGCCACTGGCCGAACGCCGCGCTGTCGCTGACCGTGTTCGGCACGCTGTTCATCGGCGCGCGCCTGCTGTTCGCGAACACGATCAAGACGTACGGCGGCTTCCGCGTCGCGATCGTGTCGTTCGCGTTCGAATGCTCGGGCCTCGTGCTGCTGTGGCTCGCGCCCGTGCCGCACGTCGCGCTCGTCGGCGCCGCGCTGACGGGCTTCGGCTTCGCGCTGATCTTCCCGGCACTCGGCGTCGAGGCCGTCGCGCTCGTGCCGCCCGCGAGCCGCGGCGCGGCGCTGTCCGCGTACTCGGTGTTCCTCGACCTGTCGCTCGGCATCACGGGCCCGCTCGCCGGCTATGTCGCGGGCGCGTTCGGTTATCCGCAGGTGTTCCTGTTCGCGGCGGTGGCCGCCGCCGCGGGCGTCGCGCTGTCGATGGTGCTGTACCAGCGGCAGGCGCGGGTTGCGGAGAGCGGCGCGGCGGCATGAGCGCCCGGGCCGCGGGATATCGCGCGAGCCCTCGTTCCGACGAAAGGCCGCGCGGGGCCATTCGTCGGCGTCCGGCGAGACACGGCTTGACGTGACTTAACGCGGCAGTATGTTGAAGTCCCGCAGCACGCGGGCAGCGTCGACGTGGCGCCGGAACGGCACGGCGCGCTCGAGCATGAGCTTCGGTTCGGCACGATCGAAAAGCACGAGCGCTTCCGACGTGTTGAGATGGCGAGACATATACAGAAAACCGTCGACCCGGCGGCCATGCCCGTGCACGGCGAGCGACCATTGCTGCGGGATGTCGTACGGTACGACGGTCGACAGCGCGCCGTCGCCACCAAGGTTTTTCAGCGGCAAGCCGTGCAGGACGGCCACCGTCAGCGGCGAACCGGTAAACGACAGCACGAACCGCTCAAGCTCCGTCGTCACGAGCGGAAAGCCGCCAACGGCGAGATCGGCGACTTCGTCGTGCAGCACCGTCTCGGCGAACGCACAGTGCAGGTCGAAACCGAAATAGCTGGTGCCATACCGGCGCCGCTTGCGCGGGTCGTCGAAACGGTTGCCGCCCGACTTGCCGAAGTACGGCTCCCCCGTCTCGTATCGGGAAACGCGCACCAGCGCCGCCGGCGGAATCGTTCGCGTAACCAGCGTCGCATTCGCGAAGTGTTCGCTCGGTGGCCTCAACGTCAACCGCGCCTCCTAGCGTTCCGCGAACGCCGCCGCGGCACGCTCGACCTCGGCAAGCTTCCCCTGCGACAGCGCCTTCAGCGGCGTGACGTTGCCGAGGGACGCCTTGGGCGTCGTGAAGAATTGCCATTTGCTCCACCCCGGCAAACCACCCAGGCATTGCGTCACCTTCCCGAGCGTCTTGCGATCGATATCGCCCGTCAGATAAAAGGCCGGGTAGTACTGCGCCGCCCCCACGTCGACCGCGAAGATGCGCCCCGACACGACCGCCTTGCTGAGCGCCTGCCGTGTCATGCCGAGCCCCGCCCAGATCTCCGCGGCCGGCAGCAGCGCGCCCTTCGCGACGAGCGCCCGCCGTTCGGCCAGCGCGCGCTGCTCGAAATCGGCGGCCGCGGCATCCGCGCGGGCCGCCGGCCTCGCAGGCTGTTTCCTGCGAACGGGCGGTTGCCTGTCGCGGGTCGCGGCGGCAGCGATGCCGAACGTGATCGTGCCGGCCAGATCGATGACCTGGGCGATGCCGACCTTGAACAAGTGCCCCAGCTGTTCGTCCGACAGCCTGAGCAGCGCCCGGGCCCGATCGGGCCCGAGCATGGTCGCGGCGCCGACGGCGCTGCGCAGCGCCTCCTCGGTCTCGACATCGAGAACCGCAGCCACGCCTTCAAGCGCATGAGCCTGCCTGACCATCGCTACCTCCTTGCACGACCGGAAGCTCGAGACTAGGCCCGATTCGAAACCAAGTCAACCATGACAACCAAACTGACGACCGGGCAGGCGACATCGGGCCGCCCCCTCATCCGTCACGCCGTCCTCGGAAACAGCCTCCGCGTCAGGTCGAACGCGACCAGGTTGCCGGCCACCACCAGCAGCAGCCCGACCACCGCGAGCGGCGACCACTGGTAACCCTCGAACACCGTCGACACTGCCAGCGCGACGATCGGGAACAGCACCGTGCAGTACGCGGCACGCTCCGGCCCGATCCGGCCGACGAGGGTCAGATAGGCGGTAAAGCCGATCACCGAGCCCGGCACGGCCAGGTAGACGAGCGCGCCGAGATAACGCGGGCTCGTGTCGAGCGTGAACGGCAAGCCGGCCGCTGCGCTGCCGACGGTCAGGATCGCCGCGCCGATCAGCATCGCCCAGCCGTTGGTCGCGAGCGGGTGCAGCCCCATCGACTGCATCCGGCTCGACAGCAGGTTGCCGGCCGAGAAGCACATCGTGCCCGCCAACGCGATCGCGAGCCCCGTCCAGGTCGCGTGGTCGTCGAGATGGCCGGCCATCTGCTGCCAGAACAGGCACGCGATGCCGGTCAGGCCGAGCAGCGCGCCGGCGATCGCCGACGGCCGCAGCGGGCGGCCCATGAACAGCCGGCCGTTGATCGAATTCAACAGCGGCGCGGTCGAGAAGATCACCGCGACGAGGCCGCTCGGTACGACCTGTTCCGCGTAGTAGAAGCACAGGAAGTTCAGGCAGAACAGCGCGAAGCCCTGCGCCAGCAGGAAACGCCACGCTTCACGCGGCGGGCGCACCGGCCGGCGCATCACGCGCAGCAGCGCGAACAGCACGGCGGCCGCGAGCCAGAAGCGCCAGGCGATCGACACGGGCGGCGGCACGGAGCCGAGCTGCCACTTGATCGCGATCCAGGTGGTGCCCCAGATCAGCACGGTGACGAAATAAAGCGACAGGTTCATGGCGGCAACGATCCAAAAAAGCGGGTGAAACGGGACTCCGACTATGCCGCCGCCCGGCGCGCGCCGATTGTCCGGAATTGCGGTCTTTTTCGGGCCGCCGCCCGCGGCGCCGCCCGCCCGCTTATACTCGGCCCATCATGAGCCTCACCCTTTCCGCGCCCCCCATCGACCACCCCGCCGCCCTGGCCGGCGGCGATCTGCCGTTCGGCCTGCAGTCGGTCTGCCGCACGCTCGCCGACGCGAACGCGACGCTCGAGCGCTTCGCGTGGCTAGGCGATCATCTCGCGATCGCCGAATGGACACGGATCACCGACGAAAGCGAGACGATCTACGAGCAGCCGGGCCACCACACGCTGTCGTGCTACCTCGACGGCGGCTACCAGACGGAACGCCAGCGCGTGCCGCGCTACGGCGCGCCGAGCCTGCTGTGCGCGCTGCCGGGCGATCACGAATCGCGCTGGTGGGTGCGCGGCGAGATGCACTTCATCCACCTGTATTTCCTGCCCGAGCACTTCACGCAGCGCGCGATCCGCGAACTCGACCGCGAGCCGCGCGAGCTGAAGCTCGCCGACCGCACTTACTTCGAGGATGCGCGCGTCGCCTCCCTGCTCCGCTCGCTCGCGCTGGACGGCTGGGACGATGCCGACGAGCGGCTGCGCGTGAACGAGACCGCGCACGAGGTGCTGAGCCTGCTGCTGCGCGGGCAGAGCACGACCCGCACCGACACGTCGTTCCGCGGCGGGCTCGCGCCGGCCGTGCGCCGCCGTGTGCGCGACTACATCGACACGTACCTGACGCAACCGCTGACGCTCGGCGAACTCGCCGACGTCGCCGCGCTGTCGGAGTACCACTTCTCGCGGATGTTCCGGTTGTCGTTCGGCCGGGCGCCGCACGCGTGGGTGGCCGAGCAACGGCTGGCGCGGGCGCGCGAGCTGTTGCGCACGACGGCGCTGCCGCTCGCGCAGATCGCGGCCGACTGCGGCTATGCGAACGCCGGCCACTTCAGCCATCGCTTCCGCGACGCTCACGGTACGACGCCGATTACCTACCGGCGTGCGATGCAGGGCCGCTGAGCGCGGCCCCGTCGCGGCTTACGCGCCGCGTCGCGACAGTTCCTGTTCGAGCGCCGCGACGCCGGCCGGCAGGTCGACCGGCACCTTCAGGTCGACCATCGTGCGGCCGAACGCATGCAGCGTACGAAACAGGTTGTGCTCACGGCACTGCTCGCCCATCTGTCCGATCCGCACGATCGGCAACCCGAACGAGCCCGAGATCTCGACCTGGTACTGCTTCGAGATGTGGCCGCAGACCATCCCCGGCGTCAGCCCTTCCGGCGTCTCGATCCCGACGACCGAGTTCAGCCGGCAATCCTTCGGCGCATAGAGCTTGAGCCCCATCGACTCGACGCCGGCCTGCAGCGCGAGCGAGCAGCGCAGGTGGCGCGCGAAGCGGCTTTCGAGCGTCTCCGCGCAGACGAGCCGCAGCGCTTCGTGCAGCGCGAGCACGCCCGACACGGGCGCCGTGTAGTGATAGCCCGCGTTGTGCCAGAAATTCTCCGCGAGCGCCATGTCGAGGCACCAGTGCGCGTTCGGTTCGGGGCGCTGCTTCATCCGGTTCCACGCGGCGTCGGAGAACGCGATCAGCGACACGCCCGGGATCGACGACAGCCCCTTCTGGCCGCCGGTGATCACTGCGTCGATGCCCCACGCGTCCATCTCGAGCGGCATCGTCGACAGCGTGCACACCGCGTCGACCACGACCAGCGCACCGGCCGCCTTCGCGAGCGCCGCGATGTCGCGCAGGTCGCGGTTCCACACGGTGTTCGACGTCTCGCCCTGCACGATCGTGACGATCTCGGGCCGCTCGCGCGCGATCGCGTCCGCGATCTCGTCGAGGCTCGCGACCGCGCGATCGGCCACTTCGAGCGTCGCGACGTCGGCCCCGACGCGCGTGGCCATCTCGGCCATCCGCGCGCTGAAGAAGCCATTGCGGATCGACAGCACGCGGGTACCGCGCCACGCGAGGTTCGAGATCGCCATTTCCATCGCGGCCGAACCGGGGCCCGCGACGCCGAGCACCCACTTCGTGCGGGTCTGGAACACGTAGCGCGCCATCTCCTTCACCTGCTCGATGATCTTCGCCATCGTCGCGCCGAGGTGGTTGATCACGATCGTGTTCGCCTTCGCGACGGCGGCCGGGATCGGAACCGGGCCGGCCCCCATCATCAGCAGCGGTTCTTCGGGCAGGATCGCGTCGAGCGGCACGACGACGGGACAGGGAATCGGCGAGTAATCGATGGACATGGCAGGTAAAAGGTGAGGAAAGGAAGTGCACGGACGCTCGCCGCGCAGCATGGCGAACTGATCGATCATTCCGTGTTCCGCCGCCTCGCGCAAGAGGCACGCACGGCCGGACAGCGCAACGCTGGCCCGGTCGCCGGACCGGGCCAGCCAGCCGTGCGCGTGCCGCACGCCAGCCATTCGAAATGAGAAACGATTGCGGGCCGGGTTGTGAAACGGTTCCATTCGTACGCCAGGCGCCCGATTTTCTCCGTCAATAACACAACGAATCGTCGAAACCGCCGGTTCAACGCGACTTCTGTATCAAAAAAATAGACCGAATCCGCCCTAAAAATCGCTTCACGGAATCCGGCACGCAAAACAGACGTGCGGCCCCAAAAAACATCCATTACTTCTGCATGTATTGGGGCACGCTTTCCCTCAATACCGGAACAAGCGTGCCAGAATAGCGATCAACCCCTTGATTAACATAGGAAATACTCGAACAACCGCGCTTACTCTAATACCCTGCCGTCTTTGAACGGCAGGCATCGATACAGCACCGCGTTTAACGCGTTACTCCCTATTTCGATTTTCCGCAACCCGCCCCTTTTCTCAGGTTGACGGATATCGCTTCTGTATTGAACAATCGTCTGCGGAATCGAAAAAAACGATTTTTCGATACGAAGGAAAACTGGGTGCCGCGCGATACGCTTTCGAGGTTGCGCGGCGAAAAGCATCAACCATAATCAATCAACCGGGCCAGAAATACGCAAGCCATGAACCAGATTCAGACCATGCGTGTATTCGTCTGCGTCGCCGAGCAGCAGAGCTTCCGGCGCGCGGCGCACCATCTCGGCGTGTCCAATGCACTCGTCACGCGTTCGATCGCGATGCTCGAGGGCCACCTGAACACACGGCTGATCCACCGCACCACGCGCAACCTGTCGCTTACCGAGGCCGGCGTGCGCTACCTCGACGGGTGCCGTGCGCTGCTCGAGGAATTCGACCACCTCGAATCGTCCGTCGCGCATGCCGTGCGCGAACCGGCCGGCACGCTGCGCGTCGTCGCGTCGGGCCTGCTGTCGCCGCTTGCACTGACGCCGCTCGTCAGCAGCTTCCGGCACCGCTACCCCGAGTTGCGCGTGCAGCTGACCGTCTCCGAGGGGCCGCTCGACGTGCTCGATTCGGGTTACGACGTCGGCATCGTCACGGGCAACCGGCTCGACGGCAACCCGACGCTGATCGGCCACGCGCTCGCGCCGAACCCGTTCGTCGCGTGCGCGGCACCGGCCTATCTCGAGCGACGCGGCGAGCCGCGCTTGCCCGACGACCTGCCGGGCCACGACTGGGTCACGCTCGCATCGCACCAGCATGCGCCCGCGTGGCAACTGGTCGGCCACGACGGCATCGCGCATTCCGTCACGGTGCGCCCGACCTGCACGGTCAACCAGCTCGCGCTCGTCCAGGCGGCCGCCGTGGCCGGCGCCGGCATCGCGGTGCTGCCCGAGCCGTGCGTCGCCGGCGCGCTCGCGAGCGGCACGCTCGTGCGGCTGATGGCCGGCTACCGGATCGACGATCCTGACACGCAACTGTCGCTCGTCTACCCGAACCGCCAGTACGTACCGGCCCGCACGCGCAGCTTCGTCGAGCACGCGCTCGACCACTTCAGTGCGCAGCCGGCCCGCGAACGAACCGACTACGGCTTCCTGCGGCCGCCGCGCGGGCCCGACCGCTCCGACATCGTCACGGGCCTGCAGTAAACTGCGCGCGTCAGCCTTCGGAGGTGCAGCGTGCGCGTGATCCTGTTCAGCAGCCGGCAGTACGACGACGATTCGTTCGCTGCCGCCAACCGGCAGTTCGGCTATCGGCTGCACTTCCAGCCGTCGCACCTCGACGCGGAAACCGCGATCCTCGCGCACGGTTATGAGGTCGTCTGCCCGTTCGTCAACGACACCGTCGACGCGGCCGTGCTCGAACGGCTGGCCGACGGCGGCACGCGCCTGATCGCGCTGCGCTCGGCGGGCTTCAACCATGTCGACCTGGCCGCCGCCGAGCGGCTCGGCATCACGGTCGTGCGCGTGCCCGCCTATTCGCCGCACGCGGTGGCCGAGCACGCGGTCGCGCTGATCCTCGCGCTCAACCGCCGCCTGCCGCGCGCGGTCGCGCGCACCCGCGAAGGCGACTTCTCGCTGAACGGCCTGCTCGGCTTCGACTTGCACGGCAAGACCGTCGGCGTGATCGGTACCGGCATCATCGGCAGCGTGTTCGCGAAGATCATGATGGGCTTCGGGATGCATGTGCTCGCGCACTCGGTGCCGCCGTACAACGACGAACTGATCGCGTTCGGCGCGCGTTATGTCGAGCTCGACGAGCTGCTGCACCACGCCGACATCGTCAGCCTGCACTGCCCGCTGCTGCCGTCGACGCACCACCTGATCAACGAACGGACGCTCGCGCGGATGAAGCATGGCGCGATGCTGATCAACACCGGGCGCGGCGGCCTCGTCGATGCGCAGGCGCTGGTCGATGCGCTCAAGAGCGGCCAGCTCGGCCATCTCGGGCTCGACGTGTACGAAGAGGAAAGCGGGCTCTTCTTCGAGGATCACTCCGACCTGCCGCTGCAGGACGACGTGCTCGCCCGCCTGCTGACGTTCCCCAACGTGATCGTCACGTCCCACCAGGCGTTCTTCACGCGCGAAGCGCTGGCCGAGATCGCGCACACGACGCTGCTGAACATCGAGGCGTGGCATGCGGGCACGCCGCAGAACGTCGTGACAGCGAATCGCTGACAAACCGACGAAAACGGCTCATTTGACGGTTGCCGGCGCCACCGCAATCGTTTGCTTGTGGCCGTCGCCGCAAACGAAGCGAGTTTCATCAACAATTTCGCGCTTTGTTTCGACTGATGTAACGATTCCGGTGCGGCGTCTGCTATCGTTGCGCCGACGTTATCCCGCCCCTCCCGCTCATGCGTTTCGACGACTCCGACATCGCCGCCGTCTACCGCGCCATTTTCGAACGGCGCGACATGCGCCACTTCACGCCGGCGCCCGTCGATCCCGCCGTGCTCGCGCGCCTGCTGCGCGCGGCGCATCACGCGCCGAGCGTCGGCTTCATGCAGCCGTGGCGCTTCATCCGCATCACCGATCCCGCGCTGCGCACCGCGATCCACGCGCTGGTCGAGGCCGAGCGCCGCGCGACCGCCGACGCACTCGGCGAGCGCCAGGACGAATTCATGCGGCTGAAAGTCGAAGGCGTGCGCGAATGCGGCGAGCTGCTGGTCGTCGCGCTCGCCGACGGCCGCGAGCGTCACGTGTTCGGCCGCCGCACGCTGCCGGAAATGGATCTCGCGTCCGCCGCGTGCGCGATCCAGAACATGTGGCTCGCGGCCCGCGCCGAAGGGCTCGGAATGGGCTGGGTCTCGCTGTTCGACGTCGACGCGCTGCGCGCGCTGCTGCGCATGCCCGACGGCGCGAAGCCGATCGCCGTGCTGTGCGTCGGGCACGTCGATGCGTTCTATGCGAAGCCGATGCTCGAGCAGGAGCGTTGGGCCGCACGGATGCCGATCGAAGCGTGCCTGTTCGAAAACGGCTGGGACGATCCGGCCCCGATCGATGCCGCCGGCGCGCCTTCGTCGCGCGCGGACGCGACAGCGGCCCCCGACTCGGCAAGCACACCGGGCGCGTCGACCACGGGCGTCGACGGCTCCCCCGAACGCATCGCCTGACGTGTACGCGGTCGCCGGCATCGTCCCGGCACCGGCACATTCACCGCGGCAAGCCCTGTTGAATCCCACACTGTGAGCTTCACGCGCGCAGCCTCGTCGCACGCCGGCAACATCCGTTTTGGCCCCGAGCATAGGGGTTTTCACTGAAGTAGAATCGCGACTGTCGTTCGCCTTCCCGCCCGCCCGTCCCGCGCATCCTGCGCCAGCCCGAGCGGCGGCTTTTCCCGAGCCCACCGCGATGCCCTTACCTCTTTTCGCCCTCGCCGTCGCCGCATTTGGAATCGGTACCACCGAATTCGTGATCATGGGGCTCCTGCCCAATGTCGCGCGCGATCTCGGCGTGTCGATCCCGGCCGCCGGGATGCTCGTGTCGGGTTACGCCCTCGGCGTGACGATCGGTGCGCCGATCCTCGCGATCGTCACCGCGAAGATGCCGCGCAAGCGCGCGCTGATGGGCCTGATCGGATTGTTCATCGCGGGCAACCTGTTCTGCGCGATCGCACCGGGCTACGCGGTGCTGATGGCCGCGCGCGTCGTCACCGCGTTCTGCCACGGCGCGTTCTTCGGGATCGGCTCGGTGGTCGCGAGCAACCTCGTCGCGCCGAACCGCCGCGCACAGGCGATCGCCCTGATGTTCACCGGCCTCACGCTCGCGAACGTGCTCGGCGTGCCGCTCGGCACCGCGCTCGGCCAGGCATTCGGCTGGCGCGCGACGTTCTGGGCCGTCACCGGCATCGGCATCGCCGCGGCCGCCGCGCTCGCCGTCTGCCTGCCGAGGAACCTCGCGATGCCCGACACCAGCATCACGCGCGAATTCAGCGTGCTGAAGCACCCGCAGGTGCTGATGGTGCTCGGCATCAGCGTGCTCGCGTCGGCAAGCCTGTTCAGCGTGTTCACGTACATCACGCCGATCCTCGAAGACGTGACGGGCTTCTCCCCGCGCCAGGTCACCTACGTGCTGCTGCTGTTCGGCCTCGGGCTGACGGTGGGCGGCACGCTCGGCGGCAAGCTCGCCGACTGGCGCCGGATGCCGTCGCTGATCGCGACGCTCGCGCTGATCGGCGTAGTTCTCGCGCTGTTCGCGGGCACGATGCACCTGCCGTTCGCCGCGCTCGCGACGATCTTCGTGTGGGGCATCCTCGCGTTCGCGATCGTGCCGCCGCTGCAGATCCTGATCGTCGACCGCGCAAGCGATGCGCCGAACCTCGCATCGACGCTGAACCAGGGCGCGTTCAACCTCGGCAACGCAACCGGCGCGTGGCTCGGCGGGATGGCGATCGGCTCCGGCGTGTCGCTCGTGAGCCTGCCGTGGGTCGGCGTCGCGATGGCCGTCGCCGCGCTGGCGCTCACGCTGTGGTCGGCGTCGCTCGAACGCCGCCCGGTGACCGTGCCGACCGAATACGTGTAACGCCGCCCCGCGCGCATTCGTTGCGCGCGCAACGCCAGCAACACCATCCGAACCTGATGGCCTTCATGGACCTTTCAAGGTCCGCGGTGTAGCATCCCGGCCGATGAAAGCCATTCTCAATCGCGATTTCCTCGCGCTGATCCTGAGCGTCGCGGTCGTCGGCCTCGGCACCGGCGCCACGCTGCCGCTCACCGCGCTCGCGCTGACCGAGGCCGGGCACGGCACCAACGTCGTCGGCATGCTGACCGCCGCGCAGGCCCTCGGCGGCCTCGCGATCGTCCCGTTCGTCACCGCGCTCGCACGCCACATCGGCTCGCGCCGCGCGATCGTCGTATCGGTCGTGCTGCTCGCGGCAGCCACGGCGCTGATGCAGTTCACGTCGAACCTGATCCTGTGGGGCGCGCTGCGCGTGCTGTGCGGCGCCGCGCTGATGCTGCTGTTCACGATCGGCGAGGCGTGGGTCAACCAGCTCGCCGACGATTCGACGCGCGGCCGCGTCGTCGCGATCTACGCGACCAATTTCACGCTGTTCCAGATGGCGGGGCCCGTGCTCGTGAGCCAGATCGCCGGTGCGACGAGCATCCGCTTCGCGCTGTGCGGCGCGCTGTTCCTGCTCGCGCTGCCGACGCTCGCGACGATCCGGCGCGCGCCGCTCGCCGGCGACGACGCGCATCACGAAGCGCACGGCCGCTGGCTCGACGTGCTGCCGCGCATGCCCGCGCTGATCATCGGCACCGGTTTCTTCGCCCTGTTCGATACGCTCGCGCTGTCGCTGCTGCCGCTCTACGCGATGGATCACGGCGTCGCGAGCGCCACGGCCGTGCTGCTCGCGTCGATCATGCTGTTCGGCGATACCGCGATGCAGTTCCCGATCGGCTGGCTCGCGGACAAGCTCGGCCGCGAACGCGTGCACCTCGGTGCGGGCTGGATCGTGCTGACCGGCCTGCCGCTGCTGCCGCTCGTCATCGCGAACCCGTGGCTGTGCTGGCCGCTGCTGTTCGTGCTCGGCGCGGCGGCCGGCAGCATCTACACGCTGTCGCTCGTCGCGTGCGGCGAACGCTTCCGCGGCGCAGCGCTCGTCACCGCGAGTTCGCTCGTGTCGGCGTCGTGGAGCGCCGCGAGCTTCGGCGGCCCGCTGGTCGCCGGCGCGTTGATGGAGCAACTGGGCAGCAACGCGCTGGTCGGCGTGCTGGTCGTCTGTGTCGCCGCGTTCGTCGCGGCCGCGCTGTGGGAGCGCCGCGCCGCGTTGCAGCGCGCGGTCTGATATCGGCGATGTCGATGTCGATGTTGCAAACGCAAACATTGACGCTCGCACTCGGCGCCCCACACGGACGCACACGCGCCGCCCCCGGCCTGCCAAACGAAAACGGCCCGCGCAATGCGGGCCGCCCTGTCCTTCCAAACGACTTGTTGCGTGTCGCGCCGCGCCCCGTCACGCGCTCCGCGCGGGCAGGATCTTGCCGGCACACGTGCCGAAGCCGACGCGATAGCCGTCGCCCTGGCACCATCCGGCGAGCGTGAGCTCGTCGCCGTCCTCGATGAACGCGCGACTGCCGCCGCCGTTCAGCGCAACCGGCTCCTTGCCGTTCCACGTCAGTTCGAGCAGGCTGCCGAACGAATCCTTCGTCGGCCCGCTGATCGTGCCCGAACCCATCAGGTCGCCCACGCGCGTGTTGCAGCCAGCCACCGTGTGATGCGCGAGCTGCTGCGCCATCGTCCAGTACATGTGCCTGAAGTTCGTGCGGCAGATCGACGTCGCCTCCGCCGCCCCTTCCGCGCGCAGCGTCACTTCGAGCGCGATGTCGAACGCATGCTTGCCCGCATGCCGCAGATACGCGAGCGGCTGCGGCGACTGCTCGGGCTGCGCGACGCGGAACGGTTCGAGCGCATCGAGCGTGACGATCCACGGCGAGATCGTCGTCGCGAACGTCTTCGCGTTGAACGGGCCGAGCGGCACGTATTCCCACTGCTGGATGTCGCGCGCGCTCCAGTCGTTCAGCAGCACCATCCCGAAGATATGTGCTTCCGCGTCCTCGCAGGCGATCGGCTCGCCGAGCGCATTGCCGCGGCCGACGATGAAGCCCGTCTCCAGTTCGATGTCGAGCTTGCGGCACGCGCCGAACACCGGACGCTCCTGGTCGGGCAGCTTCAGTTGCCCGTTCGGGCGCCGCACCGGCGTGCCGCTCACGACCACCGACGACGCACGTCCGTTATAGCCGATCGGCATCTCCGACCAGTTCGGCAGCAGCGCGTTCTTCGGATCGCGGAACATCGAACCGACGTTGGTCGCATGCTCCTTCGACGAATAGAAATCGGTGTAGCCGGGAATCTCGACCGGCAGATGCAGCGTCGCGTCGCGCTGCGCGACGAGCACCTGCGCGCGCAGCGCCGCATCGTCACGCAGCCGCGGGTTGTCGCGCGAGAACAGGTCCGACAGCTGCACGCGCACGCTGCGCCATGCGTCGCGGCCGAGCGCGATGAACGGATTGAGCGTCGGCGCGGCGAACACGTCGGTGCCGGCCGGCAGCGTCACGAGGCCCGCGCGTGCGAGCGCGGCGAGATCGACGATCCGGTCGCCGAGCGCGACGCCGGCGCGGCGCGCCGTCTGCTTCGCATCGCTGAAGATCCCGAACGGCAGGTTCTGGATCGGGAAATCGCAGGCGGGATCGTTCGCCGTCTCGACCCAGCTCTTGCGGGCCGGGTCGAGCGTCGCGCGCCAGTCTTGGGTATCGCTCATCTTTGCTCCGGGTTGAAGTGTTTCCTGATGCCTTGCCAGCATTCGAAGTAGTCGGCCTGCAGCTGCGCGGTGTCGAGCGCGTAGCGCGTCGGCCGGATCAGCGTGCGGGTTTCGAACATGAACGCCATCGTTGCGTCGACCTTGTGCGGCTTGCTCGTATCGCTCGCGGACGCCTTCTCGAACGTGTCCGCGTCGGGCCCGTGGCCCGACATGCAGTTGTGCAGGCTCGCGCCGCCCGGCACGAAGCCTTCGGCCTTCGCGTCGTAAGCGCCGTGCACGAGCCCCATGAACTCGCTCGCGACGTTGCGGTGGAACCAGGGCGGGCGGAACGTATCCTCGGCCGCGAGCCAGCGCGGCGGGAAGATCACGAAGTCGATCGTGTCGACGCCGGGCGTGTCGCTCTGCGACTGCAGCACCAGGAAGATCGACGGATCGGGATGGTCGTAGCTGATCGAGCCGATCGTGTTGAACAGGCGCAGGTCGTATTTGTACGGCGCGTAGTTGCCGTGCCACGCAACGACGTCGAGCGGCGAATGGCCGATGTCCGCGCGCCACAGCCGGCCGTTCAGCTTCGCGATCAGCTCGAACGCGCCTTCGCGGTCTTCGTAAGCGGCGTGCGGCGTCAGGAAGTCGCGCGGGTTCGCGAGACCGTTCGAGCCGATCGGGCCGAGGTCCGGCAAACGCAGCAGCGCGCCGAAGTTTTCGCAGATGTAGCCGCGCGCATCGCCGTCCGGCAGCGCGACGGAGAAACGCACGCCGCGCGGGATCACCGCGATCTCGAACGGCTCGACGTCGAGCCGGCCGAATTCCGTCGCGATGAACAGGCGCCCCTGCTGCGGCACGATCAGCAGTTCGCCGTCCGCGCTGTAGAAAAAGCGGTCCTGCATCGAGCGGTTCGCCGCGTACAGGTGGATCGCGCAACCGTTCATCGCGGCGGCCGACCCGTTGCCGGCCATCGTCACCAGCCCTTCGACGAAATCGGTCGGCTCGACCGGCATCGGCAGCGGGTCCCAGCGCAGCTGGTTCGGCGGCGTCGGCGGCACGTCGGCCGAGTCGCCGAATTCCGACACGAGCCGCTGCGGGCCCGCGTACGGCTCGAACGGCCGATGCACGGCCGCCGGGCGAATGCGGTACAGCCACGAGCGGCGGTTGTGGCCACGCGGCGCGGTAAACGCGGTGCCCGACAACTGCTCCGCATACAGCCCGTACGGCGCGCGCTGCGGCGAGTTGCGGCCGTGCGGCAGCGCGCCGGGCAGTGCCTCGGTCGCGAATTCGTTCGCGAAACCGCTCAGGTAGCCGGCGTTTGCCGGTTTCGACAGGTCAAGCGTCATCGTTTCCTTTCTCCCTCAATTCGTGGCGGCGGTCGGCGCCTGCACGCCGTTGCGCCGCGTTACGCCCGCAAGCCCGAGGACGAACAGCGCCGAGCACAGCACGGGCACCGCGGCCGCGTGGAACAGCGCGCCGTTCGACCAGTTGAGCGCAATCAGTTGCCCGCCGACGAGCGGCCCGAGCACCGAGCCGATCCGGCCGATGCCGAGGCTCCAGCCGATGCCCGTCGAGCGCAGCGACGTCGGGTAATACTGGCCCGCGAGCGCGTTCACGGCCGGCTGCCCGCCGACCACGCAGAACCCGCCCGCGAACACGACCACCAGCAGCCACGGCAGCGCATGCGCGACCGAGCCGATCAGCCCGACCGACACCGCGGCGCACGCAAAGCAGGCGAACAGCACGCGTACGAAGCCGTAGCGTTCGATGAACCAGCCGAGCGACAGCGTGCCGATCACGCCGCCGGTCTGCAGCACCGTGCCGACGATCACGGCCGTACCCGGCGAATAACCGGCATCGCGCATCACCGTCGGCAGCCAGTTCGACAGGAAATACAGGTCGATCAGGTTCATGAAGCTGATCGCCCACAGCAGCAGCGTGACCGGCAGGCGGCCATGGCTGAACAGCTCGGCGACCGGCGCGCCGGTCGCGGCCCGCTCGCGCACGACGAGCCGCGTGTGCGCATCGATGCCGGCCTGCGGCGCGAAACCTGCGAGCCAGTCGCGCGCCTGCGCGACGCGCCCTTTCAGCACCAGGAACTGCAGCGACTCGGGCAGCCGCGCGACCATCGCGATCGTGAGCACGAGCGGCACCGCGCCGCCGACGAAGAACACCGAGCGCCAGCCGAGCGCCGGAATCAGCGCGGCGCTGATGAAGCCGCCGAGCGCCGCGCCGAGCGTGAAGCCGCACGACACGATCATCATCCGCTTCACGCGATGCGCGGCCGGGCTGAACTCGCCGACCAGCGCCATCGCGTTCGGCATGATGCAGCCGAGGCCGAGGCCCGTGACGAAGCGCAGCGCCATCAGCACCGGGATCGAACCCGCGAACGGCGTCGCGAGCATCGTCACCGCGAAGAACAGCGTCGAACCGATCAGCACCGGGCGCCGCCCGATCCGGTCGGCCAGCACCGACAGCCCGAGCGCGCCGAGCAGCATCCCGAACAGGCTCGCGCTGAACACCGGCCCGAGCGCCTGTTTCGGCACGCCCCATTCGGCAATCACGCTCGGGGCGACGTAGCCCATCGCCTGCGCATCAAACCCGTCGATCACGAGGCACAGCCCGCACAGCACGAGCAGCATCCAGTGAAAGCCCGGGCGATGGGTCTCGTCGATCACGTGCTCGACTTCGAGCACGCGTGCGTCGGCCGGCGCCGCGCTCATTGCGCGACCTCGGCGGCCGGATGCACGGGCGGCGTCACGCCCTGGCGCGCGAGCGCCATCGCTTCGCGCAGCACGTCGGCGTCGCCGATCTGGTTCGCGAGCAGCAGGATCAGCTTCGCGTTGACGAGCTGGCTGTCGGCGTCGGACAGGTCGCGATGCATGTCGATCAGCGCTTCGTAGAACGCGTCCGGGTCGGCCAGGCGCGGGCGGGTGTCGAGTGAGGGCATGACGGAGTCTCCGGTGTCTTTATCGTATTCAGCGTGCGCAGGTCGCGCGCGCCAGTGCGTCGGCAAGCGCCTGACGCTCGAGCGTGCGCATGCGGGCGCAGACATGCTGGTCGGGGCGCAGCAGGTAGAACGTGCCGGGCTTCGCGTCGTAGCGTTGCGCGGCGAAACCGTCGACGTCCTCCACGACGTCGACACCCGCGACCGGCTGCGCGTGCCCGGCCGGCACGACGAGCACGGGCCGCACCGGCAGCGCGAGGCCGTCGAGCGCCTGCGCGAGCGCGCCCGCATCGCCCGGCAGCCCGAACAGCACGCCGGTGAAGCCGCTGCCCAGATGCTGCAGCAGCCAGCCCGACGCGCCCTGCGCACGCACCGGCGCATCGGCTGCCGCCGCGCCCGGGCGCATCGAGCCCGCAAACGCGTCGCCATTGCGGTCCGGCGTGTTCAGCGGCGAATCGGCCAGCACCGCCGGCACCGACAGGCGGCCGCTGTTCACGAGCTTGCGCGCGAACTCGCAGTCGCGCGCGAGCTTCAGCGTCGCGTCGCGGAATACGCGCGACACCGGGCTTTTCGGCGTGATGAAGTCCGTCGAGCGCGTCGAGTTGCGGATGTTCTCGTCGGCGGCGAACTCGCGCTCGCTCGCATACGTATCGAGCAGGCTGTCGGCCGAACGGCCGTCGAGCACGAGCTTCAGCTTCCAGGCGAGGTTGTCGGCGTCCTGCACGCCGCTGTTCGCGCCGCGCGCGCCGAACGGCGACACGCCGTGCGCGGAGTCGCCCGCGAACAGCACGCGGCCGTGGCGGAACGTATCCATCCGCTGGCAGCGGAACGTATAGACGCTCACCCATTCGAGCTCGAACTCGACGTCCGGCCCGAGCAGCGCGCGCACGCGCGGGATCACGCGCTCCGGCTGCTTCTCGGCGACCGGATCGGCATCCCAGCCGAGCTGGAAGTCGATGCGCCACACGTTGTCGGGCTGGCGATGCAGCAGCACCGACTGATTGGGGTGGAACGGCGGGTCGAACCAGAACCAGCGCTCGGTCGGAAACTCCGCCTTCATTTTCACGTCGGCGATCAGGAAGCGGTCCTTGAACGTGCGGCCGCGGCTTTCGAGGCCCATCATCGTGCGCATCGGGCTGCGCGAGCCGTCGGCCGCGATCACGTACTGCGCGCGCAGCGTCGCGGTGCCTTCCGGCGTCTCGATCGTCAGCACCGCGTGCTCGGCCGCCTGCTCGATGCCCGTCACCTTGTGCTTCCAGCGGATATCGATGTTCGGCAGCTCGAACGCGCGATCGGCCAGATAACCTTCGACGTAGTACTGCTGCAGGTTGATGAACGCGGGGCGCGCATGCCCTTCCTCGGGCAGCAGGTCGAATGCGTACAGCTGCTCGTCCTGCAGGAACACCTTGCCGACGTGCCAGCTGACGCCCTTGTCGACGAAGCGCTCGCCGCAGCCGAGCCGGTCGAAGATCTCGAGCGTGCGCTTCGCGAAGCAGATCGCGCGCGAGCCGGTGGAGAGCGTGTCGTCGTCGTCGAGCAGCACGACGGGCACGCCCTGCTGCGCGAGGTCGATCGCCGCCGCGAGACCCACCGGGCCCGCGCCGACGACGATCACCGGGTGAACGGTCGCGTCCTGCGCACGCGGACGGTATTCGAACTTCAGCGTCTGGTAATCGATGCTCATGGTCGCCGTCCGCCCCTCAACCCTGCCGGGCGGGCGCCGACTCGCCCGTCATCCCGCCCGTCGCCTGCCGGCGCGCCGCGCCGCCGTCCCGCGTGCCATTCCTGTCAACCGCCACGTCTCGCTCCTTGCTTCCTGTTGATTCGCGAACGGCGCCGTTTCGCGGCGCCCGCCTGCCGCATTTCTTGATCGGCGACAAATTCTGGATTTACGAATAGTAAAACCAATTACGAATAGTGAAATCAACGTAAACCCTAGGCGAAGGCTCGGAGACGGGATAACCATATAAGTGAAACGCCGAGCCGACCTTGGCCGGCACTGCTAATATCAAGCTACGAGGCGGCCCGTTCGGCCGCCGTTTTTCCTTCTTACGCCGATGATTCCGCCCACCATTCCCGAGCTGGTCGCCCGTGCCGGGCAACTGCCGTACCTGCGGGATCACCTCGCGCTCGCCGATGGCGGCACCGCAAGCGCGAACCTGCCCGAGCGCACGCTCGGCAGCGCCTACGAACCGATCTACGACGTGACGATGCCGGGCGCACCGCAATCGACGTCGTTCGCCGACGCCATCGAGCGCTATGGCGACGAGCTCGGCTTCCAGGCCGTGACGGTCGTCACGGGCGCGCCGCACGATCCGGTCGACTCGGCCGTCGACGACCAGACGCTCGTGGCGATCGACCGCCTGTCGCGCGCGCTGCACGCGATCAATTTCTTCGGCGCCCAGCGCCACGGGCTGTTGTTCCTGCGCGTGCACGAACGCCTGCTGAAGAGCGTGAAGTACGACCACGGCAAGCATTTCTCGTCGGTGCTGCAGCGCTTCGGGCTGCCGGCCGAGCGGATCGTGATCGAGCTGCCGGCGGTCGCGGTCGCGCACAAGACCTTCCTCGGCTACCTGACACGCAGCTATCAGCATCACGGCTTCAAGGTGGCGGACAAGCTGCCCGACCCGGGCCGCATCCTCGCGGTCGAATCGGACATGGCGCGCCCCGACTACATCAAGATGGATGCGGGCATCGCGTTGCGCGACGGGATGGTCAAGGCGCTCGTCGCGTATGCGCAGCGCGTGCGGATTCCGCTGATCTTCGACGGCGTCGTCGACGAAACGCAGTGCGAGCTGCTGCGCCAGCACGACGTGCGGTTCATGCAGGGGCCGGTGTTCGCGAAGGTCGTGACAGCCTGAACGGATGAGGTAGCCGGCGCACGCGGGGAGCGGCGCGCCGGATGCGCGGCGGGGGTGTGGCGCCGCTTGAAGCAGGATGAAGCGATCGGGTGGCCGGGCGCGACCCGCGGCTCGACGCCTGCCCGTCAGGGCAGACGGTTACCGCCTACGCGCTTCCGCCATCGTCGTACTTGGGCAGATCGTCGTCGATCTCGATGCCCGGGAAACGATCCGCATACCAGACGTGCCAGGCCGGCCGTAGCCGCGACGGCTCATCGAGCGTGGCGTAATTGATCTCGACCGTTTTCGGCGCGTCGATCAGCCGGTATTCGAGCTGCGCGCCGCAACGGCCGCAGAAGCGCCGCTCGCCCCACGCGCTCGACGCGTAGACGGTCGGTTCGCCCTGCAGGTATTCGAACGCGTCGATCGGCACCGATGCCGATGCGACGACCGCCGCACCGGTCGTGCGCTGGCAGAGCCGGCAGTGGCAGAAGCCGGCGTCGGTCGAGACCTGGGCGATACGGTAGCGGATCGCGCCGCACGCGCATCCGCCTTCCATGGATTCCGGGTGAGACATCGCAGACCTCGTCGTCGGGAAGCTGGCAAACGATGATGAGCGCGGTTCGAGCGCGGCACAAGAGACGGCGGCAGCCGCAGCCCGCCGTCACCATCCCCCTCACCTTTACCGGCAACGACACGGTTGCGGTGCGAGGGCAACGCGCGCCGCATTTCTCAGGCCGTCTGCCCGAGCCGCTGCGCGAGCGCCTTCAGCTTCGGCCCGACCTGCGTGCGAAACACCTCCTCGTCCATCGACGATGCGGGGCCGCTGCAGCTCAGGATCAGCCAGCGCCCCTCGCGCGGCTCGCGAAACGGCACGGCCGCCGCGTTGACGTCCATGTGCCACGCCCGGAACGAATAACAGCAACCGCCCGCCGAGAACTCGGCCACCGCGTGCTGCGCGGCGGCGACGAGCGCATCGGCGTCGGCCGCGCCGCCGGCCGCGCGGTGCAGCTCCGCATAGAGCGCGCGGCGCACGTCCTCCGGCTGCACGGCCAGGTACGCGCGCCCCATCGAGCTCGTCAGCATCGACAGCCGCGAGCCGGGCGCGAGCCCGAGCGTCAGCGCGGTCTCGCTGCGGATCGTCTCCAGATAGATCATGTCGAGCCCGTCGCGGCAGCCGAGCGACACGGCCGCGCCGATGTCGCGCGCGAGCGCCTGCATGTGCGGCCGCGCGAGGTCGAGCGTCCCCGAGCCGGACAGCAGCGCGTAGCCGAGCGACAGCACGCCGGCGTCGAGCGCATACTTTCCGAGCGTCTCGTCGTAGCGCAGGTAGCCGAGCACAGTCAGCGTATAGGCGAGCCGGTTCACGGTCGCCTTCGGCAGCCCGGTGCGCTCCGCGAAGTCGCGGTTGCCGAGCATCGTCTCGCCGGGCCGGAATGCGCGCAGCAGGTCGAGCCCGCGCGCGAGCGCGACGACGAACTTGCGCTCGTCAATCGTGGTTTCGTCGATGGTTGAAAGTGTCATCTGGTGCTACACTGGGTTCGATTTGCAAAACATTGTTCCGCACAGCGGAACTACAGTCAAGCGAACTTTTGGCATGGGGCCCGGCTGGAAGACCGGACCGACCGCTAAGCATGGGGCCAGAGTAAGCGCTGAAGCGCCAACTCTGCCCGACAGGAGATGAGACGATGAGTGCTGCAACTTTTCATTGGGACGATCCGCTGCTGCTCGACCAGCAACTGACCGAAGAAGAGCGGATGGTGCGCGACGCGGCGCAGGCGTATGCGCAGGACAAGCTCGCCCCGCGCGTCACCGAGGCGTTCCGCCACGAGCGCACCGACGCCGAAATCTTCCGCGAGATGGGCGAAGTCGGCCTGCTCGGCCCGACGATTCCCGAGGAATACGGCGGCCCCGGCCTCAATTACGTGAGCTACGGACTGATCGCGCGCGAAGTCGAACGCGTCGATTCGGGCTACCGGTCCATGATGTCCGTCCAGTCGTCGCTCGTGATGGTGCCGATTTACGAATTCGGCTCCGACGCGCAGAAGCAGAAATACCTGCCGAAACTCGCGACCGGTGAATGGATCGGCTGCTTCGGGCTGACCGAGCCGAACCATGGCTCCGACCCGGGCAGCATGGTCACCCGCGCGAAGAAGGTGCCCGGCGGCTACTCGCTGTCCGGCGCGAAGATGTGGATCACGAACTCGCCGATCGCCGACGTGTTCGTCGTGTGGGCGAAGCTCGAGGAGAACGGCAAGGACGCGATCCGCGGCTTCATCCTCGAGAAGGGCTGGAAGGGCCTGTCGGCGCCCGCGATCCACGGCAAGGTCGGGCTGCGCGCATCGATCACCGGCGAAATCGTCCTCGACGAGGTGTTCGTACCGGAAGAGAACCTGATGCCGAACGTGAGCGGCCTGCGCGGCCCGTTCACGTGCCTGAACTCGGCCCGCTACGGGATCGCGTGGGGCGCGCTGGGCGCCGCCGAATCGTGCTGGCACACCGCGCGCCAGTACGTGCTCGACCGCCAGCAGTTCGGCCGCCCGCTCGCCGCGAACCAGCTGATCCAGAAGAAGCTCGCGGACATGCAGACCGAAATCACGCTCGGCCTGCAAGGCGTGCTGCGCCTCGGCCGGATGAAGGACGAAGGCACGGCGGCCGTCGAAATCACGTCGATCATGAAGCGCAACTCGTGCGGCAAGGCGCTCGACATCGCCCGGCTCGCGCGCGACATGCTCGGCGGCAACGGCATCTCCGACGAATTCGGCGTCGCGCGCCACCTCGTGAACCTCGAAGTGGTCAACACGTACGAAGGCACGCACGACATCCACGCGCTGATCCTCGGCCGTGCGCAGACGGGCATCCAGGCGTTCTTCTGATCGTCCGGCTACGGCGCGCCCGGCAGCCATGCCGCGCCGCGCACGCATGAACGACACGGCCCGCCCGGCATCACTGCCGGGCGGGCCGTTTTTCATCGGATCCGCGCTCCGGGCCGGCGGCCCGGTACGCGTTCACGTGCCGCAGATGCTTACTTGTTCGGCTGCGGCGTGAGGCGCAGATACGGACGCACTGCTTTGAAGCCCTTCGGGAAGCGCTTCTTCAGCTCTTCCGGATCCTGCAGCGACGGCACGATCACGACGTCGTCGCCATCCTTCCAGTTGCCGGGCGTCGCGACCTTGTAGTTGTCGGTCAGTTGCAGCGAGTCGATCACGCGCAGCACTTCGTCGAAGTTGCGCCCCGTGCTGGCCGGATACGTGATGATGAGCCGCACCTTCTTGTTCGGGTCGATCACGAACAGCGAACGCACCGTCAGCGTTTCGTTCGCGTTCGGGTGGATCATGTCGTACAGCTGCGAAACCTTGCGGTCCGCATCGGCGATGATCGGGAAGCCGACGACCGTCGACTGCGTTTCGTTGATGTCGTTGATCCAGCCCTTGTGCGATTCGACACCGTCGACCGACAGCGCGATCACCTTCACGTTGCGCTTCTCGAATTCGCCCTTCAGCTTCGAGGTCAGCCCGAGTTCGGTCGTGCATACCGGCGTGTAGTCGGCCGGATGGGAGAACAGGACACCCCAGCCGTCACCCAGCCACTCGTGAAACTTGATCGGGCCCAGGCTCGATTCCTGCTCGAAATCCGGTGCGATGTCGCCAAGACGCAGACTCATGATGTTCCCTCCTCGAACGATGCTGGTTGAAACCGCGCCCGGGTCGGCGCGGGAAAGTGTGTCAGCTTACGGGAAGCAATGGGGCATGCGAACGATTATTCCGTTTGATATTCATACTTTTTTGTCATTTTTGCCCGGTGTCGGTGCAGCGCGGGCAGCCCTGCGGGAAACTTTTCACCCCGTTTGCCGCTCTGTTGATCATTACAAGTCGTTTACCATGCGGTCTTGCGCTGCCGTCGTGTGTCTTCCCGGCTCGCCAGCAGGCAGGCGTTTCGCTACGATGTGAACCTGCAGCATGACAGCATGAAGGGAGTTGCAATGTCGGAAATCAACAAGGAGAAACTGATGTCGGATATCAAAACCGTTCTCTCGGACGCCGAAGACCTGCTCAAGCAAGCTGCGAGCAGCACGGGCGACCGTGCGGCCGAGCTGCGCGAGAAAGCCATGTCGCGCCTGAAGCAGGCCAAGGAAAAGGCAGCCGACGTCCAGGTCGTCGTGGTCGAGAAAGGCAAGAAGGCCGCACGCGCGACCGACGATTACGTGCACGAGCATCCGTGGACGTCGATCGGCGTCGCCGCCGGCGTCGGCGTGCTGATCGGCCTGCTGATCAACCGCAAGTAACGCGCCCTGCGTCGTTCCGTCCCGCGGGCCGCTTCACGCGGCCTGCGGGCGTCGAAGCCAGCCGGCGGTTTCCGCCGGCCGGCTTTGTCCTAGCTGCACACTGCACGCGCACGCGCCTCACCCATGACGACAGACACCACCTCGCAGCCGTCCGGCCAAGGACCGCTGCGCCGCCTCGTCGGCTCCGCGATCGGGCTTTTGCAAACGCGCCTCGAACTGGTGGGCATCGAGCTTGCCGAGGAGAAGGAGCGCCTGATGGGCGTGCTGTTCCTCGGGCTCGCCGCGATGATGCTCGCGACGATGGCACTCATCAGCCTGACCGTACTCGTCGCGATCGCGTTCTGGGATACCTACCGCTGGCAGTCGCTCGCGGCGATCACCGCGCTCTATGCCGCAGGCGGGATCACGTGCGCACTGAAAGCCCGTTCGGGCCTGCGCGACGCGCCGACCGTATTCGAGGCGACGCTCGCCGAACTCGAGAAAGACCGCGAACTGTTCCGCGGCAAGCCGTGAACGCAGTCGCGCTCACCCCTCCCACCTACTTCGCCGACGCGCCATGAGCCAGAACGTCACGGGCAATTCCCCCCGCTCCCATTCGTCGCGATCGAACTGGAGCGCGTCGCAGCATCGCGCGCTCCGCAAGGAACTGCTGATCCTGCGATCCGAAGTCGAGCGGCTCGAACTCGCGGAAGCCGCCGGCGAAATGCGCCAGGCCGTCACGCGCTTCAGCTGGCTCAAGGTGTTCATCCCCGGCCTGTCCAGCAACAAGTTCAGCCAGTCCGCCAAGAACCTGAACGCGAGCCTCGGCCAGCTCGTCAACCAGTATCCGATGCTGAGTTCGCTCGCATCGCTCGTGCTCGCCAAACCCGTTCGCTCGCTGCTGCGCGCGAGCGCGGGGCCCGCGCTGAAGTGGGGCACCCTCGGTTTCGCTGCATGGGAGGTCTACCGGATCTGGAAGGCGTCCCGCGACGAGCGCGGGCTCGACGCGCACGACGACTGATCGTCGCCATCCTGCGCGCCCGGCCATCCGCCGTGGCGCGCCTTTCATTCGAACTCAACGCACCCCCCAGCACGCGGCGACCGGTTCGTCGACGGCATCACTTCGGACATTGCCCTTCGTCCCGTCCGAGCGCAGCGTGAATGCGCCGCATGCATCGCCGTGCATCGGGCCGGTGTCGAGCGGAATGGCTTCCAGCTCATAGCTCACGGGCGAATCGTCGCCGTCCGGCCGCCGGAGCGCCAGACGATAGACCGCGCGCCCGTCCGGCGGCGCTTGCGCGAGTGCCGCGGGCAACGCCGAAGGCGGCACCCCGTCCAGTGTTTCGAGATATTGGGCCGCCCGGTACAGCGCGGCGACTGCCGATGCGCGATGAGCGCGCGCCACATGCTCGCGATACGACGGGATGCCCCATCCGGCCAGCACCGCGACGATCGCGAGCACGATCATCAGCTCGATCAGCGTGAATCCCGCCGAGCGTTGCATGGATGGGCGACCGCTCATCGAAGCACCGTCGCGACGTGACGCCAGCGCAAGGCGACGATGTGTCCGTCGCGGATCGCGACCTGATGCTGCAGCCAGACGGCGCTCGATGCATGCGCACCGACACCGCGCGCGGTGACCACGTACGCACGGGCATCGGCCGGCCCGGCCCCGCGCCACGCTTCGATCAGGCATCGTGGTGGTTGCACGACCGTCGGCCATCCTGCGAACGGCGCGAACGCTTCGGCCGCCGCCAGCGCCGGCGTGCGCCGCCACGCGTCGGGCTCCGCGTGCGACTCGCCTTCGCTTAAGTAGGGCGCCGAGCCCCGGCGCAATCGCGCGGTGCACGCGGCAAGCGCGGCATCGGCCGCGTGAAATGCGACCAGCCGATCGGACAACGCGCGCGTGCGGCGCGATTCCGTCAGTGCAGCTTCGAACCACGTGCCGGTCAGCGCCGCAACCGCCGCGCCAACCGCGATCACCGCAGGCAATGCAAGGCCCGCTTCGCGACGCCGATCGCAGATAGTTGACCGCAAGCGCATGTGCAACGCTCGCCGTCTCGACGCCAGGGCCTCCGCACCCGCAGCCCGCCGCAGGCCTTCACCACTTGTCGCGACACGCTCGTGCGGGTTGCCTGCCGCGACGCATGCCGACCGCTGCGGCACGTGCCGCCCCGCTCCGTTCATCGCAGCACCTCGCGGTCATCCGTTGCATCGCGCGGCGTTTCGTCGAATGCGCCCGCGACATTCCTCAATGCGACGATGCGATCGAGCGTCATGCGCGCGCGGCCGTCTTGTGCAACGACGGTGCGGCCATCGCAGTCGACGTGCCGCGCCGGCTCGCTCGACGGTTCACCGCGCGCCCGCACGCAGACATGCACGGCCACGACCTCGTGCCAGTCGTCGACGCGCATGGCATCGGCATCGACGAACTGCGTGCCGCCGCGGCGAAGATAGCGCACCCGCAACTGATCGATTCCCGACACGACCGGCTGTGGCGTGCCCGGACGGCCGTTTCCTTCGCAATACAGTTCGGGCTCGCCCGTCGACGGACTAACGTGCACATCGAAGCGGTTCTCCACCGGCGCACGTTCGCCGGCCCCGCCGATACCCTGCCCGAGGCAATCCGGCACCTGGCCGCTAACGGTGGGCCACGTCGACACGGCGTCGCCGACATACCGGATCAGCAGCGCGTCCGATGCAGCGCGCACGGGCTCGCACCGTACTTGCGCGCCACTTCCCCTCACACGCGCCATCGAACAGCCGAACACCGGCGGCAACGACGGCACGCCCCCTGCATCGAGCGGCCGGAATCCTGCCATCTGGATCTGCTGGCCGATCAGCATCAGTGCGGTGCCGGCCGCATCGCGCATCCGGAACCCGTCGTCCGCACGCCGCTGGGCGATGCGCTGCGCGTGGAGCAGCGCAACGGCCGCCGCGAGCACGAGCAGACCGACCGTCATCGCAATCAATACTTCAAGCAGCGTATGCGCACGCATGCGGCGATCAGCGTTCATCGGCGTCAGTCTCCCGATACGGAATCCGGACGCAAGAAGGCGGCTGCGCCGGCCTGCCCGTCGCATCGCATCGCGGCCCGGTAGCCGAATGACCGCCGCGCCAGCCGACAACCGCGTAGCTGGCGCCACCCGGCCCATCGCCACGCATCATCGCGCCGCCGGGCAGCGACGCTGCGGCCCGCTCCGCGAGGCCGTCGTCAGCCTGCGCGGCTACGTGCAAGCGCTCGATACGCGCATCAGCCAGCCACAGCGCGCGTTCACGCCAGATCGTCGCGCGCTGCGCACGCGTCATCGCAAGCTGGCTGCCCGCCACGGCCAGCATTACGGCCGCGAGGAGCGCGACGGCCAGCATCGCTTCGAGCAGCGACGTGCCGCGCATTGCGTTGCGCATCATGACACTCACGCCGCGTCGCAGCGGCCGGCGACAACCCGCGCCCGGCCGCCTGCCGCAATCCGCACGCAACGCGACGCACGTGTGGCGTCAGCCTCCGATATGTCGCGTCGTGGACTCAATTCGAACCGCCGGATACCACCGATTGCCTGACCGACCGGCGGCGCAAACGCGAGATCGTGCGCCGCACCCGCGACGGCCACTTCGGCATCGCGCGGATAGCGCCTCAGCACGCGTGACTGCCCGTCGACCTGCCCGCTGACGATCCAGTCGCACGACCACTCGGCCGGATCGCACCGGTCACCCGCACGCAAACAGGCGCCGCCGCTCCCGGCCCTGCACAGCGTGACACGCACGCCGAGGCGCATCGCCTCGGTACGTGCAAACGACAGCGCGCCGAGCAGCGCGCGCGAGCGTGCATCCACACGTTCACGCATGCGCCACTGATCGAACGCGGGCGCCGCATGGAGCGCGAGCCCGGCCGCCAGCGAGAGGGCGACCATCAGCTCGACGAGCGTGAACCCGCCCGAGCGGCGCAACACATTTTTCAGGGGTAAAGCGTGCAGTCCCATCGCAGCCGTCCTTCGCCAAGGTGATGCGACGACTGTAGCGACGCGTGCGGACGCGCGCCATTTGCCGAACGGCCGACTGGCGGCATGCGATCGCGACCGACACAATCGGCGCGAACTGATTCAACGGAGAAGACGATGAACGGACGCAGCGCGTCAGCGCTTACGCGGAGTCTTGGCGGGAGAGGCGCGACGGAACTCTTCGATCACGTCGGCAAATTCGGAAACGTCCTCGAACCGGCGATACACCGATGCGAAGCGGACATAAGCGATCGTATCGAGGCCGCGCAACTCGTTCATCACGAGTTCGCCGAGCTTCTCGCTACGCACTTCGCGCTCGCCTGTCGCGAGCAGTTGATACTCGATGCGGGCGACCGCCGCGTCGATCGCGTCGGCAGCAACCGGCCGCTTGCGCAGCGCGAGTTGCATGCTGGCGACGATCTTGCGACGGTCGAATTCCGTGCGGCTGCCGTCCTTCTTCACGACGAACGGCAGGGACAACTCGACCCGCTCGTACGTCGTGAAGCGCTTGTCGCAAGCCGAGCAGCGACGGCGCCGCCGGATCGCGGCGCCATCTTCGGACACGCGCGAGTCCACGACCTGCGTGTCGTCATGCCGGCAGAACGGGCAGCGCATCGTCGATCAGCGATAGACCGGGAAACGCTTGGTCAGCTCGGCGACCTGCGCGCGCACGCGCTCGATCGTCGCTGCATCTTCCGGGTTGTCCAGCACGTCAGCGATCAGGTTGCCCACCTGTTCCGCTTCCGCCGGACCGAACCCGCGCGTCGTCATCGCCGGCGAGCCCAGGCGCACGCCGCTCGTCACGAACGGCTTTTCCGGATCGTTCGGGATCGCGTTCTTGTTGACCGTGATGTGCGCGGCGCCGAGCGCGGCTTCCGCTGCCTTGCCCGTGATGTTCTTCGCGCGCAGGTCGACCAGCATCACGTGGCTTTCGGTGCGGCCCGACACGATGCGAAGGCCGCGCTTCACCAGCGTTTCAGCCAGCACGCGTGCGTTCTCGACCACCTTCTCCTGGTACGCCTTGAATTCCGGCGACAGGGCTTCCTTGAACGCCACCGCCTTGCCCGCGATCACGTGCATCAGCGGGCCGCCCTGGATCCCCGGGAAGATCGCCGAATTGATCGGCTTCTCGTACTCCGCCTTCATCAGGATCACGCCGCCGCGCGGGCCGCGCAGGCTCTTGTGCGTCGTCGTCGTCACGAAGTCCGCGTGCGGCACCGGGTTCGGGTACACGCCTGCCGCGATCAGGCCGGCGTAGTGCGCCATGTCGACCATCAGGTACGCACCGACCGACTTCGCGATCTTCGCCAGACGCTCGAAATCGATCTTCAGAGAGAACGCCGACGCGCCCGCGACGATCAGCTTCGGCTTGTGTTCCTGCGCAAGCTTCTCGGCCGCTTCGTAGTCGATGTCTTCGTTCTCGTTCAGGCCGTAGCTCACCACGTTGAACCACTTGCCCGACATGTTCACCGGCGAACCGTGCGTCAGGTGGCCGCCGTGCGCGAGGCTCATGCCCATGATCGTGTCGCCCGGCTTGAGCATCGCGAAGAACACGCCCTGGTTCGCCTGCGAACCCGAGTTCGGCTGCACGTTCGCCGCTTCCGCGCCGAACAGCTGCTTCACGCGATCGATCGCCAGCTGCTCGACCACGTCCACGTATTCGCAGCCGCCGTAGTAGCGCTTGCCCGGATAGCCTTCCGCGTACTTGTTCGTGAGCTGCGAACCCTGCGCGGCCATCACCGCCGGGCTCGTGTAGTTTTCCGACGCGATCAGCTCGATGTGATCTTCCTGGCGGCGGTTTTCCTGCTCGATCGCAGCAAAGATTTCGGGATCGACGTTCGCGATGGTGCTTTGGGCTCTGTCAAACATACGGTTTCCGTTAAGTGTGTACAGGTTGACCGAAGTGGCCGAGTACGGTGCGCTGCTGGCGGGACCAGCTCGACGTGGCGGAGGAATCCGTATGACGCGAGGCAGGACAGCCACCGGCGATGCACGCGACGGCGCACAACGGCTGCCCAGGCGAACGGCAAAAACGGCGCCCCGCGCTTCACGGTGGGATGCTCCACCTTGAACCCGAAGGGTTCTATCGCCAGTCACGCAGGGGTGATGAGCGCGTTAGTGTATTGGATGCGTCATGAATAGGCAACCGCACGGCGGTGCGCCCGGAGCAATTGGGGCCAGACTCTACGCGCCCGTGCCGGAACGCTTTGCCGCCTTGCCGCGGTGCGGCATTCTCAGTAGGCTTGCGGGATATCACCCGCTATTTTGTCTTCGACCAGGAGCAGCAATGATCGTGTTCGTCACAGGCGCGTCCGCCGGCTTCGGCGCCGCCATCGCCCGTGCCTTTGTCAACGGAGGCCACCGCGTCGTCGCGACCGCGCGTCGCAAGGATCGTCTCGATGCGCTCGCCGCCGAACTCGGCGATTCCCTTCTGCCGCTCGAGCTCGACGTACGCGATCGCGCGGCCGTCGAGGCCGTACCGGCCGCCCTTCCCGCCGAATTCGCGGCGATCGACGTGCTCGTCAACAACGCCGGCCTCGCGCTCGGCGTCGAGCCGGCCCAAAAGGCCAGCCTCGACGAATGGCACACGATGATCGACACGAACTGCACGGGCCTCGTCACGGTCACGCACGCGCTGCTGCCCGGCATGATCGAGCGCGGCCGCGGCCATATCTTCAATCTTGGCTCGGTCGCGGGTTCGTACCCCTATGCAGGCGGAAACGTCTACGGGGCGACCAAGGCTTTCGTCAGACAATTCAGCCTGAACCTGCGCGCCGACCTGCTCGGCACGCCGTTGCGCGTCACCGATGTCGAGCCCGGCCTGTGCGGCGGCACCGAATTCTCGAACGTTCGTTATCGCGGCGACAACGAAAAAGCGGCGAACGTCTACAACAACGTCCAGCCGCTCATGCCCGAGGACATTGCCGACACGATCTACTGGATCGCGACGCGCCCGGCGCATGTCAACGTCAACACGATCGAGCTGATGCCGATCGCGCAAGCACCCGGCGGCCCGACCGTCCACCGCGGCTGAAGCCCCGCTGGCCGGCCCCTTCGGGCCGGCCAGCAGTGTGCTGCCGCATACTACATTCCGTTACGAATCGGTTACGAATCAGGCTCCTGCCTTCCGGTAGAATGCGCGCCATGACCCAGCCTACCCGCTCCCCGGAAGCGCCCTCCGGCTTCATCTGGCCGGTGCGCGTGTACTACGAGGATACCGACGCAGGCGGCATCGTCTTCTATGCCAACTACCTGAAGTTCTTCGAACGCGCCCGCACCGAGTGGCTGCGCGCATGCGGCATCGACCAGCGTCGGCTCGCCGACGAGACCGGTGCGATCTTCGTCGTCCGCAGCACGTCGCTCGACTACCGCGCACCGGCGCGACTCGACGACACCCTGGCGATCACGAGCCGGCCCGGACGCATCGGCCGCGCATCGGTGGAGTTCACGCAGGAAGCCTGGTGTGGAGACACGCTGCTCGTGGCCGGGCACATCCGCCTCGGTTGCGTCGACCGTACCGGCATCCGGCCCGCGGCGATCCCGCCGGCCGTGCTCGACGCGCTGGAACGCGGGCCCGTCATCGACGACGGACAGACTGCACTGTCAACGAAGCTCGCATGAGCGCCGTTTAGACACAGCCTATGAACTTGCCTTTCTGATTCGATACTAAGCAAGGTTCGGCGCCAGGCATGGCCGGCGCGCCGCGCCGCACGCATACCGGGCGCCCCGAAGGGACGTTACTCAAACCTCTATGAACACTTCTCAAGACCTGTCGATCATTTCCCTCGTCCTCAACGCGAGCGTGCTGGCCCAGGCCGTGATGGGGCTGCTGCTGCTGCTGTCGCTGATGTCGTGGACCTTCATCTTCCGCAAGTGGTTCGCGATCCGCCGCGCACGTGCGCAGACCGAACGCTTCGAGAAGGACTTCTGGTCGGGCGGCGACCTGCAGGCGCTGTACCAGAGCGCAGCCAACAACCGCCACACGATCGGCGCGCTCGAGCGGATCTTCGAATCGGGCATGCGCGAGTTCCTGAAGGCGAAGGAAAAGCGCATCAGCGATCCGGGCCTCGTGCTCGACGGCGCACGCCGCGCGATGCGCGCGTCGTTCCAGCGTGAAATGGACGTGCTCGAAGCGAACCTCGCGTTCCTCGCGTCGGTCGGCTCGGTCAGCCCGTACATCGGCCTGTTCGGCACGGTCTGGGGGATCATGAATTCGTTCCGCGGCCTCGCGAACGTGCAGCAGGCCACGCTCGCGAACGTCGCGCCAGGCATCGCCGAGGCGCTCGTCGCCACCGCGATCGGCCTGTTCGCCGCGATTCCGGCAGTGGTCGCGTACAACCGCTACGCGCACGACATCGACCGCCTCGCGATCCGCTTCGAGACCTTCATCGAAGAGTTCTCGAACATCCTGCAGCGTCAGGCCCAGTAAGGAGCGCGCCATGGCAGGAAGCCCCATCCGATCCAGCATGCGCGGCGGCCGCTCGCGCCGTGCAATGGCCGACATCAACGTCGTGCCGTACATCGACGTGATGCTGGTGCTGCTCGTGATCTTCATGGTCACCGCACCGCTCGTCGCCCCGTCGATCATCAACCTGCCGACCGTCGGCAACGCCGCGCCGCAGGAGCAGACGCCGCCCGTTGTCGTCAACATCAAGGCCGATCGCACGATGAGCGTCAAGTACAAGGGCGACTCGGGCGCGACCCAGGAAGACACGATGACGAAGGCCGAGCTCGACAGCTTCATCGTGGCCCGGCAGGCCGATCATCCCGACCAGCCGGTCGTGATCGCGGCCGACAAGACCGTGCAGTACGATGCGGTCATGACCGTGATGTCCGATCTGAAGGCGCGCGGCGTCAAGCGCGTCGGCCTCCTCGTCAAATCGCAATGAACCGGCAGCAATCCACGCGCAGCTCCGCCTACCCGCCTCAGCCTCCCCGCGAGCGCGGTACCTGGCGCGCATTCGCGCTCGCCGCGCTGATGCACGTGCTGCTCGCGCTGTTCCTCTATCACGGCGTGCAGTGGCAGAACAGCACGCCGGCCGGCGCCGAAGCCGAGCTGTGGACCGAGGTGCCCGACGTGCCCGCGCCGCGGCCCGTCGTCACGCCCACGCCGCCCGTGAAGGTCGCGCCGCCCGCCCCCCCCGTGCGCGACGAGCAGGCCGACATCGCGCTGCAGCAGAAGAAGCGGCAGCAGGAAGCGGCCGCGCGTGAAGCGCTGCTCGAGCAGCAGCGCCGCGCACAGCAGTTGAAGGCGCAACAGGAAGAGGAAGCCCGGCGCGCGCAGCTTGCCGCGCAGCAGGCAGCCGCACTCGCCGCACAAAAGGCCGCGGAACGCGACCGGCAGAAACAGGCCGACAAGCTCAAGCAACAGCAGCTCGCCGAGCAGCAGAAACTCGAACAGCAGAAACTCCAGCAGCAGAAGCAGGCGCAGCTCGAAGCGCAGCAGGCGGCGAAGGCGAAGGCCGACGCGGCCGCGAAGGCAAAGGCGGAAGCCCAGGCCAAGGCGAAGGCCGAAGCCACGGCACGCGCGAAGGCCAATGCGGCGGCGAACGCGAAGCTCGACCGCGAGCGCAGCGCGCGCCTCGCGCAGATGCAGGGCCTGTCCGGCGCCGGTGAAGGCGGCGGCGAAGGCCTCGCGAAAAGCGGCACCGGCACGGGCTCCGGCGGCAATGCCGCGACGCCCGGCTATGCCGACAAGGTGCGCCGCCGCGTCAAGCCGAACATCGTTTGGGGCGGCGAGCGGGCAGGCCTGACCACCGTCGTCAAGATTCGGTGCACGCCGTCCGGTGACGTATTGAGCGCATCGGTCTCCCGCTCCAGCGGGAATTCGGGGTGGGATCAAGCCGTGGTCAATGCGATCCACGCATCGGTCCCGTTGCCGCCCGATTCTAACGGTCGTACCCCGTCGGACATTACGATTACCTTCAAGGCGGCGGAGTGAAACGAAATGCGCTTACACTCCGGGCGTCGCTGTCGGACGGGAACGAATCGGGTATTTTTACTGTCTCTGCCGTTGCGCAGCGATCCAAGCCATACGGGAAGCAAGAAGCATGAGTTTGATGACAAAGCTAGGTTTCAGGGCACTCGTGGCCTCGTGTCTGATTACGGCGGGCAGCGCCGCTAACGCCCAGGTCAACGTGCTGATCACCGGTGTCGGGTCGACCCAGTTCCCTATCGCCACCGCGAATTTCGCGAACGAGGCGAACCTGCCGCAGCAGGTCACGTCGATCGTCCGCGCCGACCTCGCCCGCAGCGGCAAATTCACCAACATCGACGCAGGCAGCACGCCCGTGCCGGAGACCGCATCGGTCGATCTCGGCGCATGGAAGGCGAAGGGCGCCAATGCGTTCGTCGCCGGCAGCGTGAACCGCGAAGCGAACGGCCAGTACAAGGTCAACTTCATCCTGTACGACACCGTGAAGCAGCAAAGCCTCGGCGGCCTGTCGCTGACGGCCACCGACACCACGCTGCGCACGGCCGGCCACAAGATCGCCGACTACATCTACCAGAAGCTGCTCGGCGTGCGCGGCGTGTTCGCCACGCGCCTGTCGTACGTGATCAAGACCGGTAACCGCTACCAGTTGCAGATCTCGGATTCGGACGGCCAGAACGCGCGCATCGCGCTGTCGAGCACCGAGCCGATCATCTCGCCGTCGTGGTCGCCGAGCGGCACGAAGGTCGCGTACGTGTCGTTCGAGCGCAAGAAGCCGATCGTCTACATCCACGACCTGCCGACCGGCCGCCGCTACATCGTCTCCGACCAGAAGGGCAACAACAGCGCACCGGCATGGTCGCCGGACAGCAACACGCTGGCCGTCGCGCTGTCGCTGACGGGCAATACGCAAATCTATTCGGTCAATTCGACGGGTGGCGGCCTGCGCCGCCTCACGCAGAGCAGCTCGATCGACACCGAGCCGTTCTACTCGCCGGATGGCCGCTGGATCTACTTCACGAGCGATCGCGGCGGTGCGCCGCAGATCTACCGGATGCCCGCACAGGGCGAAAGCGCCGGCGCCGCGCAGCGCGTGACCTTCACCGGCAGCTACAACACGAGTCCGCGTATCAGCCCGGACGGCAAGCTGCTCGCTTACATCTCCCGCACGGGCGGGGGCTTCAAGCTGTACGTTCAGGATCTGCAATCGGGCGCGGCGAACGCCATCACGAATACGAATCGCGACGAATCGCCGAGCTTCGCGGCAAACGGCCAGTACCTTCTGTACGCTACCCAGTCGGGTGGTCGCAATGTTCTGGCAGCAGTGCCCTCCGACGGCAGCGCGCCGCCGCAAATCCTGTCCGTCCAGGGCGGCTCCGTACGTGAGCCGTCGTGGGGGCCCTTCATGCAATGACCACAAGGAGAGTAACCATGATGTCGAATAAAGCTCGTCTGGCCCTGGCCGTGATGATGATCAGCGCGCTCGCAGCGTGCAAGTCGGGCGTGAAGCTCGACGACAAGGCCAACAACGCGGGTGCGGTCAGCACGCAGCCGAGCGCCGACAACGTCGCGCAAGTGAACGTCGATCCGCTGAACGACCCGAACAGCCCGCTCGCGAAGCGCAGCATCTACTTCGACTTCGACAGCTATTCGGTGAAGGACGACTACCAGTCGCTGATGCAGCAGCACGCCCAGTACCTGAAGAGCCACCCGCAGCGCCACGTGCTGATCCAGGGCAACACCGACGAACGCGGCACGAGCGAGTACAACCTCGCGCTGGGCCAGAAGCGTGCGGAAGCCGTCCGTCGCGCGATGGCACTGCTCGGCGTGAACGATTCGCAGATGGAAGCCGTGAGCCTCGGCAAGGAAAAGCCGCAGGCAACGGGTCACGACGAAGCATCGTGGGCGCAGAACCGTCGCGCCGACCTCGTCTACCAACAGTAAGTAACGGAAGAATCGCCGTATGACGCACCGTGTATCCCTGCTGCGCGTTGCCGCAGCATTCTGCGTCGCGGGCGCGGCGTGGTCGGTCGCGCCGGCGCACGCCGGCGTGTTCGACGACAACGAAGCGCGCCGCGCCGTGCTCGATCTGCGCAGCAAGACCGACAACCTGGCCAGCCAGTTGTCGGCCGCCCAGCGTACGATCCTCGATCAATCCGGCCGTCTCGACCAGCTGAACCAGCAGGTCGCGACGCTGCGCGGCGAGAACGAGGATCTGACGAACCGGCTGACGACGCTCGAACGGCAGCAGAAGGAGTACTACCAGGATCTCGACACGCGGCTCAAGAAGTTCGAGCCGCAGCAGGCGACGATCGATGGTGTCGAAGGCACCGTGCAGCCGGGTGAAACGGATGCGCTCAATGCGGCGCAACAGCAGTTCCGCAACGGCAACTTCAAGGCGGCCGCGGCTTCGTTCCGCGCGTTCATCGCGAAGTATCCGCAGAGCCCCTACCAGCCGACCGCGCAGTACTGGTACGGCAATGCGCAATACGCACTGCGCGACTACCGCGGTTCGACTGCGACGTGGCAAGGGATCGTCAGCAAGTTCCCGCAGCACCCGCGCGCGGCCGATGCCCTCGTGGCGATCGGCACGAACCAGCTCGAGCAAGGCCAGAAGGCGGCCGCGAAGAAGACGTTCGAGCAGGTCGTTTCGCAGTACGCCGGGTCGAATGCTGCACAGACGGCGCAGGGCAAGCTTGAAACAATCAAATAATTATCGCGGCGGGTTGTTGACAGCCTGACACTCCGTCGCTATAATCTTTTGCTCTTTGGGTCGTTGCCCAAGTTGTTCAAGCAACGAACCGACAGGTTTCAAGAACGTGGGGTGGTAACTCAGTTGGTTAGAGTATCTGACTTTTAATCAGAGAGTCGAGGGTTCGAGTCCCTCCCACCCTACCAACTATCTTTGATAGTGCAAATAAAGCCTCCCAAGCGGAGGCTTTTTTGCGCCTGTCGCATCCGTGTCGATGGCAGGCATCTCCGCGATGCCTGCCGCACTACCCAGCGCCCTCCCCCCGGCTTCGGCAGAAGCGACTTTCCCTTCAAGCCGGCGCAAAGAAACGCCATCGTGAACGCGATCGAGATGATCGACTCGAGCCACATGTTCGTGAACGTGTCGACTGTTGCGCTGGCTTGCGGCCTGGCCGGGTCGTAGCGCACCGGCATCGTGTCGCCGAACGCCATCGTCACGAAGCTCCCCGGAAACGATACGCGTTCGCCGCGTTTCGTCACGAGCTCGATCAACGGGTGATGCGCGCCGTGGGCCAACCGGACGACCGTCCCCGGCACGGCAACGGACGATCCGATAAACGCGAGCCCCGTTCGTCGATCGTTTCCGCACCCCCACACCGCCAGGATCGCGCCGATCGCCAGCGCCACGCAATTGAACCTCGCAGGCTTGTCGACCATCATGTTCCCGGTATCGATCCGCTCATGATTCCCGCCCTGTCCACGCGTCAACGCGTCAACGCACGCTGACGTCGCGCAGCACCTCGCCATATCCCGCGTACAGATTGCCGTCAGGCAGCAGCTGCCGCTGCACGAGCTGCCGATGCACGGCCGGCAGGTGATGGAACGGCATCCGCGTGAACAGGTGATGCTCGATGTGGAAATGAATCGCGTGCGGGCCGAACAGGAACGTCTGCCACGAACGCCTGGCGATCGTGCGCGCGTTGCGGCTCTGGTCGGCATCTGCCGGCAGCCCCGCGTGCTCGAAGATCGCGCGCACCTGCCCGGCGAGCGGCAGCAGCGTGACGGACGGCACGATCCACAACGTGACGTACAGCAGCGGATGTCCGGCCCACGCGAGCGCACCGAGCAGCACACCGTTGCCTGCGAGCATCGACACGACCTCCCACGCGGCATACGCGCGCGACTTCCCGACCTTCGGCAACGCATGGGCGAACTCGCCGCGTGCGAGCTTCACGACACTCGTCACGTAACCGATCCCGCACGCGTACGCGAACAGGCGACCGATCAGGCGCCCGCGCGTCACCGGATAGTCGTGCACGCCGAACAGCAGCGCGACGGGATCGTCCGGCTGCATCGGCGCGCGATGGTGCTTCAGATGGCCTGCACGATACGTACGCAGCGACAGCCACAGCGGGCCGGCCGCGAACAGCTGGCCCAGCGCGTCGTTGACGCGCCGGTTCCGCGCCAGCAACCCGTGCGCGCCTTCGTGCATCATGACCGCGAGCGCCAGCTGGCTGCGCGCGATCACGACCGCGGCCAACGCGTACACGAGCGGATGCGCAAACGCGATCGCAACGGCGAACGCAGCGGCAATCATCAGCCAGTCGCCCGCCAGCGCCGCACCGACATGCGCCGCGCTCACGCGAAACAACGCGGGATCGGGCACGAACCGCGCAAGCTCCGCATTCGGCCCGGCCGGGTGCACGCGGGTATCCATCAAGCGAGCCTCCTGCGCAGCGAACGCCGCTCGACCCACAGCGCACTGACCATCGCGAGCGCCACGCCGCCCAGTACATCGGCGACCGTATGCTGCTTGAGCGTCAGCGTCGACGTGCAGATCAGCAGGCCGACCGATACGGTCACGAGCCGCCGCCGGTCCGCCAGCATCCGGCAGGCCAGACACGTCACCGCGACGTGCAGGCTCGGAAAGCCGTTGGCCGCGAGATCGAGCTGCCACATGCGCGCGAGACGGTGGCGTACGAACGCGTTGCCGATCTCCGCGACGTCAGGTCTCGGCACGGCTTCCGGAAACAGCAGAAAACACACGACACCGAGCACGAACGCGATCAGCACCGCTTCCTTGAACGCGGCGAACGCAGGCGGCCGGGCATACCCGGCAAGCGCAATCACGAACGGAAAGAAGCCGACATAGACGAACCACGACCACGCGATGAACGGAATCCGCGCATCGATCGCCGTGGCGAACACATGGCGCGGCGTGACGCCGCGCTCCAGCAGAAAGAAGATCGCGAGCCCGGCCGCCATGCCGAACGTCGCGGCCAGCATCTGCCGGATATCGGGCCGGCGATCGTCACGAAACGACAGCGAATTCATCGTGGTGCCGGCGCCTCGCATCGCGTATCCGCATCGGCCACCTGCGCGCACGGACGCAGCGCGAGGAGGCGCGACGTCCACGCATCCACGCGCGCACGCGCATGCTCGCGGCCGGCGATCGTTCCTGCCTGCGTACCGGGATCGCGCATCAGCTCGGCCGCGGCCTGCCCGACTTCCCGCCGGAACGCGGCCGCATCGCCGCGCCATGTGACGACGCGGTGCACGAGTTGCAGGCGTGCGGCGCGCGCGGCGTTGCTCGCCTGCTCGGGCTGGTCGGACTGGACGAGCAGGATCGGGCGGCGATACACGCGTGCGATCGACAGCGCGGCCATGCCGGGGGCCGACACGATCAACGGTGCATGAGCAGCACGCGTCACCCAGTCGGCGTCGACGCCGGTCCAGCCGTCGTGCCCCGCATAGCCCTCGCCCACACGGTGTGTAGCGAGCCCCGCGTCCCGCATGCCGGCCGACAACGCATCGGCGAGCGCGATATCGCGGAAGTGCGGATTCAGATAGACGGCTGCGGCAGCCGGCTCCGAGGCCGGCCGTTCGGCGACGATCGGCACCGGAGTCGGCAGCCGGCAATGCGCGTGGGCCCGCCGGACTTCGTCGGCGGCATCGTATGCGAAATCGTGTTCGATGCAGCACCGCGCCGAATCGATCTGCCAGTCGACGATCCGTGCGAAAGCGCGCGCCAGCACACGCGGCAGCCGCGCATCGAAATTCGCGGTCAACGCGCGGCGCAGGCTGCCGCCGTACACGTGAACGACGCGGCGCCGCCAACCCGGCATCGCGCCCATGAACAGCAGCGCCGGATGAAACGAGTCGTTGATCACGAGATCGGCATCGCGGCCGATCGCACGCAGCCGCACGATGTCGCGCAGCATGCGCGTCGGCCGGAACACGTAATGCGCGACATTGCGATCGGTCGCATCGCGCAGCATGTTCTGCCGCTCGTCGAACTGCACCGCGTAGTGACGGGACAGCACGGCTGCGTCGATGTCGAACGCGGCCAGGAACGCCTGCCCCGCATCGGACGTCGTCAGCACGTCGACCTGCGCGCCGGCCGCACGCAACGCATGCACGAGCAGTTGTGCGCGCATCAGGTGGCCGCGCGCGTCGGCCGTCGCGAGATAGACGATCCGCGGCATCATGCGCGCGGACGAAGCGACTGGAGCCAGCCGGCCGCGTACATCGCCAGCGCGCCCGTCACGCCGAAACCGGCTTCGATCGCGCGGATCTCGTCCAGCAACGCGGCGAGCCGCGCAACCTCGGACGGCGCGACGAGACGGCGCAGCGTGTCCGCGCAGAGCCGGACGTGCCGCGTCTCGTCCGCGAGCACGCGCGAGAGCAGCGGATACAGCGGATGGGCAGCGCCGATCGTTGCGCAGTGGCGCGCGAGCACGCGCATCGCCATCTGCTCCGCGCACAGCCCCGTCGCATAGGCCGGCACGAGCACGCCTTGCGCGAAATGCGGCGCATGGCGCCGCGCGAGCCGGCGCCACCGCATGATCTTGCGCCGGCTCAGCCAGTCCGGCTCGTGCGGCGCGGTCGACGGCGCGACGTCGCGTGCGCGCAGCGCATCGGCGAACGCGGCCGCGTGGCGACGCTCGTCCGCGAGATGCTGCTCGATCCGAGGCGCGAGCCAGTCCGGCGGCTGGCCGGTCCAGTCCTCGTGCAACGCGCACTCGGTCGCTTCCTCGCCGATCAAGTACATGCGCAGCACCCAGCGCTCGCCATGCGTGCTGCGATGAAGCTGCCGGATCGCCGCCCGCTTGATGCGATCGACGAGGTATGCGCGCACCCGCGCCGCACCGCGCGGCGCGGGCGCATCGAGACAGTCGAAGCGCCCGTCGTGCGCCGCCGGCGACGACGCGGGCAGCTCGCCTGCCGCGGTCATGCCGGCACGCCCCGTGCGGACGCGGATTTCGTCACGGATGCCGCGGCGGCGGCCGGATCGCGACGCCATCCGAGGATCAGGCCGATGAAGCTTTCCTGCATGAACGCATGCGCGGACGCGGTCGCCCCCGCGAATGCCTCCTCGCGGCCGTTCACGCGCAGATAACCGTTGCCGTCGCGCGCGCCGAACTCGATCCGGTCGCTCTTGCGGAAACCGCGCTCGCGCACGTCTTTCAGCAGCGCACTGCCGTCGAGACCGAACAGGAACAGCTCGCGCTGCGCGACCCACACCGGAATGTGATTGCTCAGTGCGTCGAAACGGATCGACCACGTGCCCGATGCCAGTGCCTGATCGACGTCCGCATCGTGCGGCGCGCTCGACGTGAAGCTCGCGCGCGCGACCGACTTCGTCAGGCCGCCGATGCCGAGTGCGATCGTGATGTCGTCCGCGGACGGCTGCTTCGGATCGGTCGCGCTCACCTTCACGAGATGCCGCGCGAGCCGCGATGCCAGCGACGGACGCGCGAACAGCGCCAGCGTTTCATCCGGCGTGAGCACGTCGTGCTCGCCATCGCCCTCCTTCACGCGCACGCGATACGGATCGATCCGGACATCGGTGAACGTGCCGTGCACGGGCGCATGGACATACACGTCACGGTCCCATTTCGCGCCGTCGCGACGCAGCAGCAGGTGCACGCTCAACGGCACGCGCCGGCCGTCGCGGTCGACGCCCGTGCCCTGAAGCAGCACGTCGCCGAGCACGTCCTTCGTGCGGCGCGTCGCATCGCTCGAGAAGACGATCGCATGCGCATCGGTATCGATGCTCGCGTGAACGTCGGGCGCATCGAGCGCGACGCGATTGCAGTCGGCGGCGGCCGCGTTCGCGAACGGGCAGCCGCTTTGCGACGCGAAGTGGTAGATCCCGCGCCCCGCGTGATCGACCGGCGCGGCATGGGCGCCGGCGCTGGCGGCAAACAGGGCGACGCAGGCAACACGGGTGGCGAGAGAAGGCATGGTCGTGGTCGGAATGAAGGCAGGGTGCGGCGTGTCGTGGTCGCGCGCGATGCGCGGCGCCGGTTCAATGACGGTGATAGGACAGCGCGTCGAGATCGCGCCGGGCCGAAGCGCGCCCGACGACACCGAAACCGCGCGCGAGCGCACCGAGCGTATCGACGGCAGACGCCGCGATCGTGACGCCGACGGCCGCGAAATAACGAAGGGCGCCGAGCCGCGGCAACTGCTGCCGATCGAGCGCGCGCAGGCTGTAGCCGAGCCGCATCGCCATCACGCAGAACGGTCCGAGCGGGCCGCTGCGTCCGAGCCACTGCCATCCGCGCGGCAGGTACGCGTTCACGAGATACGGCGTCAGCCCGACGCTGTCCTCTCCGCGCATCCAGCGCAGCTTCAGCGATTCGCGATGCGTGTCCGGCAGCCGATGTTCGGTATGCGCGGCCGGCGCGAATTCGACGGCCACGCCGGCCGCCTGCATCCGCAGCCCCATCACCTGGCAATGCGCGCGATAGACGCCGTCGAGCGGCTCGTAGCGAAATTGCGCGAACACGTCGCGCCGGAACGCGACGTTGTTCGCGTAGAAATTGCGCGTCGCGCCGGCGCGCAGCGGGCTCGGGAAATACATGAAATCGATCGACGTCAGCGCGATGCCGAGCACGTTCGGCGCATAGCTCGTGCGCCCCGCCACCGCGACGGGTGCATCCCCGGCTTCGCGTGCAAACGGCGCGAGCAGGTGCTCGAGCCAGTCGTCGGCCGGGCGGCAATCGGCGTCGCCGAACACGACGATGTCGCAGCGATCCGCGTCGACGCGATCGAACCCGTCGTTCTTCGCATCGTAGTAGCCGGTGCTCGCGCCGATCTCGACGAAGTCGATCGGGCAGCCGGCCAGCGCGACGATCTCCGCGCACGCATCGGCCGGCAGCCCGTCGTGCGTGATGATCCATTGCGCGAGTGCCGCGGGCGGCACGGTCTGCTTCGACAGCGCCGAAACGAGGCGCTTCAGGCTATCGACGGCCTGCGCGAGGCCGGCACCGCCGCGCAGGTTGTTAGTTTCCAGCACGAGCGCGGCCTTCGCCGCCACGGCGTGAGCCGCCGTGCGCGTGCGCGGCGAGGTTTCCGTGATGTCCGGCATCCTGAATGTCTCCATCGTCATGCGCGACGGCATGGATGAAACGAATGGGCGGCGAGCCCGCGCGCATTGGCGGATGCGGGTCGCCCGCGACCGTCATCGCAAAACGGGCGGCCCGGAAGGCGCCCGCTTCGCGTGTGGTCACTCCTGGACGGACGGCGCCGATTCGGCGTCGGTATAGCGCGGCTTCGCGTTCTGCAGGTCGCGCGTGTTCTTCTGCACGGCCACCGAGCCGAACAGCGCGAGCACGAACGACATCGCGTAGAAGCCTTTCTCGCTCAGTTGCAGCGTCGCATTGAAGAGGCCGACGATCAGCAGCGCGATCGACAGCAGCAGCGCGATCCAGCTGAGGCCGTAGTAGATGCCGGTGACGGGAATGCCTTCCGCGCGGTCGCGCACGCTCTTCTGCAGCGAGATCGCCGCGTAGAGGCCGAACACCAGCACGGTGAAGTAGTAGCCCTTCTCGTTGAGCTGCATGCCGGCGTTCCAGAGACCGATCAGGAATGCCGCGAAACCGGCGAGCAGCGCGGCCCACGACGCGGCCACGAACGCGAACGACGGTTGCTGGATGGTGGTCTGGTTCATTGCTTTGCCCTCTCTTTCTTCTTGTTCGAAATCGTTTTCGTTGAACTGCGTTTCGCGCATGGTAGCAGCTTTGGCACGCGGCAAGACGGCTTGCTTGCAGTCTTACGATTCGCGCCGCGCGCGTCGCCAGCGCCCCGGCGTCGTGCCGAGCACCGCGCGAAACGCCTTGCCGAACGCGGCTTCCGACTGGTAACCGACCGCCTGCCCGATCTCCGCCTGCCCGCGCTGCGTGTCCTGCAGCAGCGCGCACGCATGCATCATCCGGATCTGCGCGACGAACGCGCCGACGCTCATTCCGGCCCGCTCGCGGAAATGCCGGGCGTACGTCGCACGCGACATCGCGGATGTATCGCCGAGCGACTCGACCGTCCACGGCTTCTCCGGCGCCTGCAATACGGCCTGTACCGACGGGCCGAGCCGCGCATCGGCAGCGAGCGCAAGCCAGCCGGACGGCACGCGCGCGCCACGACCGTATGCGCGCAACGCATACGCGAGCAGCCCCTGCCCGAGCGCGTTCACGATCGCGCCGGCGCCCGGCTGCCCATTCGACGCCTCGGTGCGCAGCACGCTCGTCAGCAGTTGCAGCGGCGCGAACCCCGACGCCTCGCGCAGCCCGACATGCAGCACGTGCGGCAGCGTACGCATCAGCAGTTCGCCCGCGCCGCGCGCATAGACGAACCGTCCGCAGAGCAGATCCACGCTCGCGCCGCCCGGTTCGGCCGGATCGAGATTCGTCTTGACCGGCAGCACCGCGCCGCCGCCGGCGCCGTGTTCGCGCAGCGCCGCAACCGGCCGCGACCGGCCCGCGCCTGCGTCAAGCAGCTCGTGCGCGCCGCCCGCGGGCAGCAGCACGAAATCGCCGTCGGCGAGCTGCAGCGTGCGCCCTTCCGCGGTATGCAGCCGGCACGTTCCGGCCAGCACCAGGTGAAACGCCGCCTCGCCCGGCGGCAGCGGGTCGTGCGGCATCGCGAACGGCCCGCCGAGCAGGCAGCGCACGTCGAGCTCGACGTGGCTGCGGCCCAGCGACAGCAGTTGACTCAGGGCATCCATGAGACGATTGCGCTAAAAATTGACACTCTAGCGTATCGAAACCCTCAGCGCGAACGATCAGAATAACCCTGCATCGCCCGAGATCGCGGCGGCCGCCGCCTTCCTCACCTCTTCTCGAAAAGGACGCATCATGCTGAACTGGAACGAATACCGGAAGGAACTCTCGACGCGCATCGGCGACATCGCCAAGCTGTCGCCGGACACGCTGGCCGGCTACCAGGCGCTGGCCGGCGCCGGCGCCAAGACAGGCCATCTCGACGCAAAAACGCGCGAGCTGATCGCGCTCGCGGTGGCGGTCACGACACGCTGCGACGGTTGTATCGCCGTGCACACCGCCGAAGCGACCAAGCATGGCGCGACGAAGGAGGAAGTGGCGGAAGCGCTTGGCGTCGCGATTGCGCTGAACGCGGGTGCGGCGCTCGTCTATTCGGCGCGCGTGATGGACGCGCTGGGCGACTGAACCTGACGGCCGCGGCGCTGCCGTCGCGTGGTGGCGCCCGGCTGCATGGCTGCATGTCTGCCCGGTTGCGCACAGCGCATCCGGGCAAATGACGTATGAAGATTGGCCAGCGCATCTGCCCGAACGGTGGGCCGGGCGCACGCGGGCGAGGATACGCCGCGAAGTCGGCTACCATGCGCGAACGATCCATCGTGAAGGAGCGCCCCATGTGCCGCTGGCTCGCCTATACGGGTAATCCGATCCATCTGGAGACCGTGCTGTTCCGCGCGAAGCATTCGCTGATCGACCAGAGCCTGCATTCGGAGCTGGGGGCGACGACGACCAACGGCGACGGCTTCGGCATCGGCTGGTACGGGCGCCCCGACGAACTCCCGTTCCGCTACCGCTCCGTGCATCCCGCGTGGAACGACCGCAACCTGCGCGAAGCCGCACGCGCGATCCGCTCGCGGATGTTCATCGCGCATATCCGCGCGGCTACCGACACGCCGGTACAGGAAACCAACTGCCACCCGTTCCGCCACGGCCGCTGGCTGTTCGCGCACAACGGGCTGATCCGCGACTTCCACAAGCTGCGCCGCGACCTGACGATGAAGGTCGATCCCGCGCTGTTCCCGACGCTCGAAGGCTCGACCGACTCCGAACTGATGTTCCGCCTCGCGCTGACCTACGGCCTCGAGCAGATGCCGCTGCCCGCGCTCGAGCGGATGGTCGGCATGGTCGAGGAAACGGCCGCACGGCACCGCGTGGACGAACCGCTCAACATGACGATCTGCGCGACCGACGGCGAGCGGATCATCGCGGTGCGTTATTCGAGCGAACGGCAGTCGCGTTCGCTGTTCCACAGCACGTCGTTCAAGCACCTTCATGAGCTGTATCCGCACAACCCGCGCATCGCCGAAGCCGGCGACGACGCGTTCATGGTCGTGTCCGAGCCGCTCGTCGACCTGCGCGGCGCGTGGGAGGAAGTGCCGGAGAGCATGGCGATCGTCGCGCAGGGTGCTGATGTGCAGCAGCGGCCGTTCAGTCCGCGGCGGAAATAGCGCGGCAGGCTGCCATACGCGCCGTCAGGCGCGGCGCGAAAACCGCATCCGAACCGAATCAAGTCCGGCGGGCAGCCGGCGCGAACGGTCGCGCGGCCGCGGCAGTGCGGTGAACCCGAGCCGTTCGTACAGCGCGCGGGCCCGCACGTTGCGGGACAGCACGTCGAGGACGACATCGCCGCTGCCGTCGGCCGGCAATGCCCCCGCGTCCAGCGCGTCGCGGAACAACGCACTGAAGATCCCCGTGCCGCGCTGTCGCTCGTCGGTTGCGCAATGCGCGACGAGAATCTGCGAACGCTTCGGCGCCGGAATTTCCGTTTCGAGAATCAGCCCGCGCAACAACTGCCCCATCGTGCGGCGCACGCCGAAGAAGCGCGCCAGTGCCCACACGACATGCACGTCGTCGAACATCGTCCGTTGCCCGTCGTGAATCGCCATCACGGCGAGCACGGTGCCGTCTTCACCGACCGCGACGCGATGCCGGCGCCACGAGAAGCGCCCATGGCGCGACCGGAATGCCTGCTGCAGGAAAGCGATGCAGCGCGCATCGCTTTCGCCGAGAAAAAATCCGAATTCCGCCACACCGGACGCAAACACGAGCGGCCCGCACGACGCCGCGTCGTCCGCCTCGGCCGCACGAAACCGCACGCGCTCGCCGGCACGCGGAGCCGCTTGCGCGAACGCACCGGCCAGCGTCATCCGCTGCGCCCCGCGAGTCGCGACAACACGGCAACCGTCCGGCTGATCTGTTCCGGCTCGTGCGTCGAGCAGATGAAGAAGCGCAGGCGCGCAGCCTTTTCCTCGACGGCCGGATAGAAGATCGGCTGCACGTTGATCCCTTCGTCGAACATCGCATTGGCCCATTGCGCGGCCTTCAGCGAGCTCCCCGTGATCACCGGCACGACCGCGAACCCGGCACTCGTGCCGGTATTCAGCCCGGCGGCGCGCGCTTCGTTCAGGAACTGCCGCCCGCGCGCCTGCAGTCGCGCGACGCGCTCCGGCTCGGCCTGCAGGCGCTCGAGCGCGGCCAGCGACGCTTCGGCGAGCGTCGGCGCCAGCCCGACGCTGTACAGGAAGCCCGGCGCCAGATGGCGCAGCATGTCGACGAGCGGCTGGCAGCCGGCGATGAAGCCGCCGCAGCCGGCCAGCGTCTTGCTCATCGTGCCCATCCACATGTCGACCTGGTCGGGCGCGACGCCGCAATGCTCGCGGATGCCCTTGCCGGTCGCGCCGAGCACGCCGAGCGAATGCGCCTCGTCGACCAGCAGGAATGTACCGTGGCGCGTTTTCACGTCGACGAAGCGCTGCAGGTCGGGGAAATCGCCGTCCATGCTGTACAGCCCTTCGATCGCGATCAGCACGTGCCGGTATTCGCGGCGTACGCGCGCGAGCAGCTCGTCGAGCGCCTGCCAGTCGTTGTGCGCGAAACTCAGCCGCTTCGCGCCGCTCAGCTGCGCGCCCTGCACGATGCTGTTGTGCGCGAGCGCATCGTGGACGATCAGGTCGCCCGGTCCGAACAGTGCGCCGATCACGGTCACGTTCGTCGCGTGGCCGCTCACGAACGCGACGCAGTCGTCGGTTTCGTAGAACGTGGCCAACGCACGTTCGAGATCGCGCTGCACCGGGCGTTCGCCCGCGACCATCCGGCTCGCCGATGCCGACGTGCCGTACCGGTCGATCGCGGCCTTCGCGCGCGCGGACACGTCCGGATCGCCAGCCAGGCCGAGGTAGTTGTAGTTCGCGAAGTTCAGGTATTCGCGCCCGCCGATCTGCGTCGTCGCACCGGCGACGCCGTCGTGCACGCGGAAAAACGGCGAGTCGACGCGCAGCTTCTCGCCCATCTCGCGCATGATCCGGACCTGCTGATACTGCGGCATCGATTCGAAGCGGCTGCGCGCCGATGCGGTCTGCGCTGCCTGCGTGCCGGGCACGCCCGGTGCCGCGGCAGCATCCGTCGCGCGCTCCAGCTGCCGTTTCAGCGCTTTCGCCGCCAGTTGCTGGCGAAGATGCTCTCCCAGTGCCATTGCTTCCTTCGCTTAATCTCGAAAAGACGCTATGTTACGCCGCGCGTCATGAAAAGACGTGGTGTCACGCGTCGGAAAACTCGGCCCACTGCCACGCGTCGGGTGCGGCCAGCAACGCGTCGACCAGCCGGAAATTCATCTCGTGGCTCGGCCGCAACGCGCTCACGCGCGCCAGCAGCGGCGCGCCGGCCATCGCGAGATCGCCGACCAGGTCGAGCACGCGGTGCCGGACGAATTCATCCGGCAAGCGCATCCCGCCCAGCACGCGGCTGCCGACGATGGACGCGGTGCACGACGGCCGCGCGCCGCGCAGGATCGGCACGCCGCGCAGATAGCCGGCGACGATCGCCGGCACGGCCCATTTCACGCGCCCGTACGAGCGCGACGGCGCGATTTCGGTTTCGAATGCGGCCGGCGTCAGCGCACCGTCCCAATGCATGTCGCCGAAGCCGCGCAGGTCGTTGCGCACGCTCAGTTCGTAACGCGGCGCCGGCTCGATCCGCATTTCGCGCCGCTGGTCACCCTCGCCGTCCGTGACGACGACGGGCCGCAGCACGCGGATGAAGCGTTTCGGCGCATCGAGCGCGACCCGGCCGCACGCGCGGATGGCATCCACCCACGGCGTAGCGCTGCCGTCGAGAATCGGCACTTCCTCGGCGTCGATCTCGACGATCGCGTGATCGATCTCGCATGCGAGCAGCGACGCGAGCAGATGCTCGATCGTGCGAACGCCGACGCCGTCGGCATTGCGCAGCATCGTGCAGAGCGGCTGGGCGCGGCGCAGCGCGGGATCGACCGGCAGCGTCGCGAGCGTGCGCCCCTGCGCGACGCGACGGAACACGATTCCCGTCACGCCGTCTTCCGGCCGCGCGGGCAGGATCCGTACACCCACCCGGCGCCCCGTGTGCAGCCCGTGACCGTCGATCGCCAGCGGACCTGCCAGCGTGCCCTGGCGCGTCGCCCAGCCGGACGGCGCGCTCATCGCGCGACCTCCAGCGTCGGGGACACCTGGCCCACCACGGGCGCCGGCCGCGTATCGAGCATCGCGCGCGCTTCGCCTTCGATCGCGTGCTTCGCGGCAAGCGCCGCGACCGCCTCCTGAGCGGCATCGGTCGCCGCCCCGGTGTCGGACGCATCGGCCGACGCGCCGATCGAATCGACGATGCGTCCGGCCAGCGTCGTCACCGACGCGCCCTCGGCAATCGCCATCACCGACAGCTTGACCTCGAACGCTTCCTCGACCGCCAGGCCGAGTTCCATCCCCATCAGCGAATCCATGCCCATGTCGAGCACCGACTTGTCGAGCGCGATGCGATCCGGCGTCATGTGCAGGATCCGCGCGATCTGCGCCTGCAGCGTCCGGGCAACCAGCGTGATCGCTTCGTCGCGCGGCAAGGCCAGCACTTCTTCCCGCAACTGCATGCCGCCGTCGCGCGCATCGCCACCCTTCGCATGCGATTGCAGCAGCGAATACCGGCGTGCCTTCGCGGCGGGCATCCCGCGCGCCACGGCATGCCAGTCGAGCCGGACCACGGCTTCGCCGGCCGCACCCGCGACCAGCGCGCGCTCGAGCGCGGCCATCGCCTCGTCGGACGTGATCGATGCACCGCCGATCCGCGACTGCAACGCCTCGCGCGTATCCGCGTGGCGCGCGAGGAAGCCGACGTCCTCGAGCGGGCCCCACGCCATGAACGTGCCGGGCAACCCGGCCGCGCGGCGATGTTCGACGAGCGCCTCGAGGAAGGTGTTGGCCGCGACGTAGTTCGACTGCCCCGGATTGCCGAGATAGGTCGTCGCCGACGAATAGACGACGAACAGGTCGAGCGGCAGCGCGCGTGTCGCGCGGTGCAGGTTCCACGCGCCGGCCACCTTCGGGGCGAGCACCGCGGCCATCCGCGCATCGTCGAGATTGCGCACGAGGCCGTCATCGATCGACATCGCGGAATGCAGCACGCCCTTGAGCGGGCTGCCGCGCCGCGCGATCGCGGCAATCATCGCATCGACCGCCGCGGCATCGGTCACATCGCACGAGACGACATCGACCGTGACGCCGAGCGTCGCGCGCCAGCGCTCGACCTCCTCGCGGGCCGCACCGGCAAGCTCGCCGGAACGGCTCGCCAGCGTCAGCCGGCGAGCGCCGCGCCCGACCATCCAGCGCGCACTCGCAAACCCGAGCCCGCCCGTGCCGCCGACCACCAGGTACGTGCCGTGCGGATCGAGCGTGAGCGAGCCCGCGCGCGTGACGCCGCGCGTCGGGGCCGGCGTGCCGGACGGATAGGTCACGAGTACCTTGCCGATCTGGCGCGCCTGCTGCATGTAGCGGAATGCATCTTCGGCCCGTTCAGCGGGGAACGCGCGATACGGCAGCGGATGCAGCACGCCCGCGGCGAACAGCGCCATCACTTCGCCGAACAGGCGTTCGGTCAGCTCCGGCAACGCACCCATCAACTGGTCGGCATCGATGCCGAAATAGCTGATGTTGTTGCGGAACGGCCGCAGCCCGATATGGCTGTTTTCGTAGAAATCGCGCTTGCCGAGCTCGAGGAATCGACCGAACGGACGCAGCGTGTCGATGCTGCGCACCATGGCCTCGCCGGCGAGCGAATTCAGCACGATGTCGATGCCCTGCCCGCCCGTCAGCACGCGAATGTCGTCGGCGAACGCGAGGCTGCGCGAATCGAGCACGTGGTCGGCACCGAGCAGGCGCACGAACTCGCGCTTCTCGTCGCTGCCGGCCGTCGCGAACACTTCCGCGCCGAAGTGGCGCGCAAGCTGGATCGCGGCGATCCCGACGCCGCCCGCGCCGCCGTGCACGAGCACGCGCTCGCCGCGACGCAGGCGCGCGAGTTCGACGAGCGCGTAATACGCGGTGAAGAACGTGGTCGGCACGGTCGCCGCTTCCTCGAACGTCAGACGCTCGGGTTTCAGCGCGATCGCTTGCGCGCGCGTCCTGACGCGCGTCGCGAACGAGGCCGGCGCGAAGCCGAGAATCGCATCGCCCGGCGCGAATGCCGTCACGGCGCCGCCCACCCGGACGACACGGCCGGACAGTTCCATGCCGATCGTCGCGCCCGCGAAACCGGTCTCGACCGCCTCATCGGACAAGAGCCCCATCGCATACATCACGTCGCGGAAATTGAGGCCGGTCGCAACCGGCTCGATCTCCACCTCGTCCGCGCCCAGCTCACTTTCCGGCAACGCGAACCATTCGAGATTGCGCAACGAGCCCGGTGCATCGAACGCGAGCACGGCCGCACGCGCGATCGCGCCGTCGCTGCGGGCCGCAGCCTGCGCGGCCGTCAGCATGCGCGGCACCAGACGCCCGTGTGCGCCCAGGACGACTTCTTCCTCGACTGCCGAGCCGGTCAGCTCGCGAATCAGTGCGTCGGAAATCCCGTCCACCGCGCGATCAACGTCGATCAGGCGGCACGCGAGTTCGGGATGCTCGTTCGCCAGCACCCGACCGAGGCCCCACAGCGTTGCCTGTTCCGGATGCGCATTCGCAGCCCCGGCGAACGGCGCGCCGCCGCGCGTGACGACGGTCAAGCGCGTGGCCGCGTTCGGCTGCCCGCCGAGCGCGCGGACGAGCGCGGCCAGCGCGATCGCGCCGTGACGCTGCGCAGCCATCAGGCCGTCGCCCGTCGCCGATTCGGCCAGCGGCGTTTCCGGTGCGCAGAACACCACGTGCGCCGGCTGCCCGGCCGGCAACGACGCGATCGCGTCGGCCGCATGCGTGATGTCCACGATGTCGGCCGGATAACCCGCGCGCGCCAGCGCATCGGCCAGCTGCCCGCCGAAACCGCCGGCCGCACCCGGCGCGTGCATCACGAGCCATTGTTCGTTGCGTGCGAGCGTGTCGAGATCGCTCGCGTCGCTGCCGCGCTGCGTGGCCGCGGTGCTCCTCGGGTTGCGCGCGATGACGAACGTCGGCGTACCGTCCAGATCGAGCGATTGCTCGACGTGCCGCACGACGTCGACGTAACCCGCGCGTGCGAGGGCTGCCTCGAGATCCGCCGGCGCCAGCGGCGCGGGGGCAGCGGCTTCCGTCGACGTTGCCTGCGAGGCGAACACGATGTCGGAGAAGCGGCCGTGGCGCAACTCGGCCAGCAGCAGCAGTCCGCCCGGCGCCAGCCACGACCGCATTGCATTCAGTGCATCGACCACATCATGACGGTCGCTCAGCGCGCGGTTCGCGACGATCAGGTCGTAAGGCCCGGCGTCATCGGCCGACAGCGACAGCCGCTCGCCCGACTGCAGTGCCACCGTGCGCACCGCCGCTTCCGCATCCGTGTCGAACCCGGCCAGCTGGCCGGCCGTCGCCGCGATCGTGTGGTCGCAGCGCGCGGCAGCGAGATGCATGCCGAGCGTCTGCAGCACGTCGCCGTCCGTCGCGCCCAGTTCGAGCACGCGTAGCCGGCGCGCCGGCTGCCATGCATCGACCGCCTGCTCGACGCTTGCGGTCAGCAACGCGTGCACGTGCTGCCACGTCGGCGACGCGGCAAGGAGCTGCTCGACCAAGCTGTGCCCGGTCGGCGACAGCAAGCGCGCGCCATCCTTCGCGCCGCCCAGCACGTCGGGCAACGCCGCGCCGCAATGCGCGAGCAGCGTCAGTTCGGCCACGTGCCCCGGCGATTCGGCCAGCAGCCCGCGCCACAGCTCGTCGAGCGGCGGCAACGCCGCGCACGCTGCGTCGTCGCGCACGAGCAGCGCGCCGTCGCGATGAGCGAGACCATCCTCGACCAGCATGTCGGCAAGACGCGCGGCCAGCGCCGCACGCCCGGCCGCCGGCTGCCACGTGCCGGCGAATGCGCCGAGCGCATCGAACGCGCGGAGCGCGTAGAGGCTCGCCAGCACGTCGAGCAGCGGCAGGATTTCGGTCAGATGCTGCGTCCGGCGGACGTCGTTACCGGTTGCGTCCAGCCGCGCGACGGCCTGCGCGAGCAACGCGTCGGGGGCCGGCAAACCGGCTGCATCGACGTCGCCGGGCAGCGGCATGTCTTCAAGGCGATAGACGAAGCGTGCAGGCAGGTTCTGCCGACGGCCGACGAGATCGACGCGCCGGAACCGGCAACCGCCGAGCCGCGCGACGATCGCGCCCCGCGCGTCGAGGAATTCGAAATGCGCGACGATCGAATGCGGGCTGTGCCGGTCGATCTGCACGAGCACCCGCTCGACCGTGTCGCCGCGCAGATAGTCGACCCGGCCGATCTGCACCGGCACGTAAGCCGGATGCTCGCCTTCGCGTGCGTGCGCCGCCAGCAAGGCGAACAGCGGATGAAACCCGCTGTCCATCAGCGCCGGATGCAGCAGATACGCGGACAAGGCCCGCGCATCGCCGCATGCGGCCGGCGCGGCGACGTCCGCCAGCGCCGCGCCGTCACTCGCGGCAACCCGCACGGTGCGAACCCAGCGGAACGCCGGCCCGTAGCCGAGGCCGATGGCCGCGGTGTTTGCGTACAGCGTGTCGCCGTCGGCTGCGGGCAGCGCGAGCAGACGATCGAGCGCGGCGGACGGCACGACGCTCGTATCGCCGAGCGCGTTGCCGCTTTCCAGCATCCGCCCGGTTACGTTCAGCGTCCACGCGCTGTCGGACATCCGGTCGCGCGTCTCGATCGTGAAGGTCGCGGTGCGCGGCTCGATCACGAGCCGGAACAGTTTCGCCTGCTGCGGCTGGAATACGACCGGCGTGCGGATCTCGACGTTTTCGAGCGCTGCATCCGGTGTATCGAAGAAGGTCCGTGCCGCGGCGAGGGCCATTTCCACGTAACCCGCGCCCGGGAACGCCACGCCGCCGTCGACGACGTGATCGGCCAGCATCGGCAGCTTCGCCGGATCGAGCTGGTTTTCCCACGCGAATGCGTGCTCATGCAGGCGATAACCGAGCAGCGGATGCTCGCGGCGGCGATTGACGAGACCATAGCCTTCGACGGTAGGCGTCAGCCAGAAGCGGTCGCGCTGCCACGGATAGAACGGCAACGCGGCGCGCGATTCGCCCGGCGCGAAGCGGTCGGGATCGACGCTCGCGCCGTGCGCGATCGCCGCGAGAATCGCTTGCCGCAGCGTCGCCGCGCTGCCGTGACCGCGCTTGAGCGTCGGCAGCGCCATGCCGGTTGCGCCGGCGGCCGTGAGCGCCTGCTTCACGTACGTACGCAGGATCGAATGCGGCGAAACCTCGACGAACAGGCGCACGCCCTGCTCGATCAGATGCGCGATGCCGTCGCCGAAGCGCACCGGCTCACGGATATTGCGCCACCAGTAGCGCGCATCGAGCTCGGTGCCGGCAAGCGCGCCGCCGGTCACGGTCGACACGTACGTGCCGTTGCCCAACTGCGGCCGCAGGCTCGCCAGTTCGGCCAGCACGACCGGTTCGATGCGATCCATGTGGCTGCTGTGGAATGCGTAGTCGAGATCCAGCATCTGGAAGAACTTGCCGCTGCCGCGCAGCGCCGCCTCCAGTGCCTGCAGACCCTGCAGCTCGCCCGCGAGCGTCACCGCGTCGGGGCTGTTGATGCCGGCGATCTCGACACGGCGCGCAAGCCCGTGGCGCGCGATCAGTTCGCGCGCCGCTGCATCGCCGATACCGACGGCCGCCATCCGGCCGCTGCCGCGCGTCATCGCCTGCGCGCGGCTGCGAATCTTGATCACGCGCACCGCGTCGGCGAGCGACAGCGCGCCCGTCACCCACGCCGCCGCAATCTCGCCGACGCTATGGCCGATCGCTGCGTCGTAACGCATCCCGTGCGCGTCGATCACGCGGATCATGCCGACCTGGATCGCGAACAGCAGCGGCTGCGCGTTCTCCGTCGCGGCGAGCCATTCGGCGCCCTGGCCGGCCAGCCATTCCGCGCTCGGGCCACCGCGCATCACGTCGACCAGCGACGGGCTGCCGTCGGCGCACCACAGCGCGTCGACTTCGTCGAGCGCCGCGCGGAAGACGGCGTTCTCGGCATAAAGCTCGTTGCCCATCCCGACCCACTGGCAGCCGTTGCCCGAGAAGACGAGCGCGGTGCGTGGCGTGTCGGCCGGGGCCTGGCCGGTCGCCACGCAGGCGGGCAACCCTTCCGGTGCCGGCTGGGCCAGCGCCGCGAGTGCCGCACGGCCTTCGGCCGCGTCGGCCGGCGCGACGATCGCGCGATGCTCGAGCCATTGGCGACGACGTGCGGCCGCGGCGGCAAGCGCCTGCCAGTCGCCGCCGTTGTCGAGCATCGACAGATAGCGGCCCGCGAGCGCACCGAGTGCATTCGCGCTGCGCGCGGTCAGGACGAGCGGAGACAACTGGGCGTGAGTCGGCTCGGGCGCGGCCGCCGACGTCTGGTTTGCAGCGGGCGCCTCGGTCAGCACGACGTGTGCGTTCGTCCCGCCGAAGCCGAACGAGTTGACGCCGACCGTCAGCGGCGCGTCGCCCGCGTCGAGCGGCATGAAGCGATCGACGACACGCAGACGCCCGCCGTCGAAATCGATGCCCGGATTGGGCGTGACGAAATGCAGCGAGCGCGGTACCGCGCGATGCTTCAGGCACAGCACGGCCTTCAGCAGCCCGGCCATACCGGATGCCGTTTCGAGGTGGCCGATGTTGGTCTTCACCGAACCGATGAGCAGCGGACGATCCACCGGGCGCTCGCCCGACACGACGTCGATCAGCGCACGCGCCTCGATCGGATCGCCGACCGCCGTGCCGGTGCCGTGCGCCTCGAGATACGCCAGGGACTGCGGATCGATGCCCGCGCGCGCGTAGACGCTGCGCAGCAGCGATGCTTGCGCGGCCGCGCCCGGCACGCTGATACCACCCGGCGAGTGGCCGACCGAGTTCACGCCGGAGCCGGCGATCACCGCATGGATCGTGTCGCCGTCGGCGAGCGCGCGATCGAGCGGCTTGAGCAGCACGAACGCGCCGCCTTCAGAGCGGACATAACCGTCGCCGGTTGCATCGAACGCGCGGCAACGGCCGCGCGGCGACAACATCGACGCCTTGGAGAAGCTGACGAAACCGAACGGGTGCAGCAGCAGGTTGACGCCGCCCGCGAGCGCCAGGTCGGCTTCGCCGGACTGCAGCGCCTTGACGGCCTGGTGGAGCGCGACGAGCGACGACGAGCAGGCCGTATCGACGGACATGCTCGGGCCGCGCAGGTCGAACAGGTAGGACACGCGGTTCGACGCGATACTCAGGGTGTTGCCGGTCGCCGAATACGGATCGATCACGTTCAGATCGTCCATGTTGCGGTTGCCGTAATCCATGCTGGCGGCGCCGACGAAGACGCCGCAGTTGCTGCCGCGCATGTCGGCCGGGCGCACGCCCGCGTCCTCGAACGCTTCCCATGCGAGTTCGAGCAGCAGGCGCTGCTGGGGATCCATCTGGGCCGCTTCGCGCGGGGAAATGCCGAAGAACGCGGCATCGAAGCCGGCGACGTTGTCGACGACGCCGGCCGAGAACGTGTAGCTCTTGCCCGGTTCGCGCTTGGACGGGTGCTGGTAGAAATCGGTGCCGAAGCGGTCGGCGGGGATTTCGGTCACTGCGTCGCGTTCGTCGCGCAGCAGTTGCCAGAAGCCGCCAAGATCGTTAGCGCCCCCGGGAAACCGACAAGCCACCCCAATTATTGCAATCTTACTGTTCATCTTTTATGTCGCTTTCTCGGATGCGCACGGTTGTTGCGTGCGGTTTCCGTCATCTTGTACCACATGCAGCAGTGCCGATCCGAGTTCCTCGGCCGCCAGATTTCGGCATTCGGGGGTATCTGCGCCGTAATTCCGCCAAATGAAGTAGTCGCTGTGTTGCGGATTAACGCCGAGCTTCTCGAAGACATGAGGCAAGGCGGGAACGTGGTCGCCGTAAAAACAAACGACTGTTTCACGATCGCTGGTGCGCAAATAATCGAGCAAGCGCCCGATCATTGCGTCTGCATTTTCAATGTGCCGTAAATATGCCGTCAAGTCGCGCCAAGAGGCGTCTTCGCCAAGAGTATGCCTCGAAGACGATTCACCAGGCAAAACCTGCTCGAGGTGCAGCGGGCCGTGGTTTTCCATCGTCATCGCGAAGATGAAACGCGGTTTCTCGCCCTCGCTTTCCAGCGCCGCGATCACTGCATCCAGCACAGCTGCATCGGAGATATACGGACCGGCACGCGACGCATCGACAAAGTATTCGATGTCGAGAAATGTGTTGAATCCGAGCAACGGAAAGACTCGATTGCGGCCAAAGAAGTCGCCGTAGTACGGATGAATCGCCAGCGTTTCGTAACCGCCACGACCAAACCAGCTTGCGATCGACGCGCACGCACGGCGCACGAACGCATACGGATAAAAGCGCGCATAGCCGAGGCGCTCGAACGGCAGGCCGGTCAGCATTGAAAATTCCGTGCGCATCGTATTTGCGCCCCATGCCGGTACCGAAAGCTCGCCGTAGCAAACTGCTTCGCGTCTTGCTCGATCAAATTGGGAAAGCATTGCAGGCGCAATTGCCGGTGAAATGCGTCGCACGTCGAACAGCGATTCGCTCTGGATCACGATGACGTCGGGGCGCTTCCCCGACTTACCGGCGACGAACGGCCCCGATTCGACCACGCGTCGGAAGGCTTCGAACGTCGCGGGCCGCATGCCGTTCAGCAAGTATGCGATGAAGACTGCGAAAAAACCGTGACGGCGCTGATCTTCCTTGGCATCGAGTGCCAATGGCAAGCGAGCGGCAAAGTATCGCGCCAGTAAGAATGTAAAGACGACAACGGCCGCCAACGCGAACGCCGGACGCGGCGTGATCGGCGCCTCGCCGAGATAGCCCGCGACGACGAGCACGATCCCTGCGCCAATCGCCACGACCTTGCCTGCGCTCAGGAACGGCAGATAGAGCCGCGGGTGCGAGAAAAGCTGGCTGAAGAGGCTGAGATCGGTAAAAACGAACGGTTCGCGCAGAGATTCGTACTTGGCGTTACTGACGACCGCGACGAGCCCGACCAGCGCGACCGCGACGGACGAAGAAAAGATCGGACGCGCGGTGACAAGCAACATCAGCGCCGCAAGGAACACGACGGAAAGCACGTGCAAGAGCAGCGCATCCGCGCGACGCCGCAACGGAGCACGCGGAACTGCGATCAGATCCGGCAGAAACGACACACCAGCCGCAACGGCGAACGGAGCCCAGATTGCGCCCGTCAATTTGCGTCTTCCTTGCCTGGCAGATACGAAAGCTTGTCGAGAATCGCATCGGCCAGTGCGACGGGCAGCACGGTCAGGATACGCATGCCGAACGCAAGCAGACCAGGGAACGCGATTTCCGCACGCCCGGCATCGAGCTTCCTGCGAATATATGCGGCGGCCTGCTCGGCAGTCCACATGAACGGCTTGTCGCCGGGAAAAACGTCGCTCATCGCGGTCTTTACAAAACCGGGCAGTACGATCGACGTCCTGATGCCGTCTCGAGCGAGCACCGGCCGCACCGAGTCGCCGTAGGCCTTCAGCGCGGCCTTGCTTGCGCAATACGCCGGCGAAATCGCCATTCCGCGCAGTGCCGCGAGCGAACTGACCATCGCGATGTGTCCGCAGCGACGCGTGCGCATGCGGGCGATCACCGGCAACACGGCATGCAGCGTTCCGTACAGGTTCGTATCGATCACGGCCGCGGTGCGTTCGAGCTCCTCCCAATCGCCAGCGTGTGTCAGCGTGCTCGCGACGCCCGCGTTCGCGATCAGCAGATCGATCGGATACGCATCGTCAAACGCGTCCAGCCAGGTGCGCATTGCGTCGGCATCGCACACGTCGACGCAACCGCATTCGACCGTCGCTCCGCGTGCGCGGCACGCTGCCGCCACGCCGTCGAGGCGGGTCGCATCGCGGCCGGTCAGCCCGATGACGATACCGGGTGCCGCAAAGCTCAGCGCAAGCGCGCGCCCGAGACCGGCACTTGCGCCGGTGACCACGACGTGATTTGCGCTACGCGAACGCATGGCTGACCTCCACGCTAACGGCCTCCAGACGCCGCACCGTACCCGCCACGGCCATGTCGATGCCGGTGTCCGTATAGAAATCACCGTTGATCTGAGTGTGATGGATGACGTAATCCAGGAAAACCTGAAATAGCGCCTCGTCCGGTCGCTCGGCATGCTCCCAGAAACTGTCGAGCCCGCCCTGCCACGCCAGCCCCGGGATGTCGTAGATCGCCACGCCCAATGCAATCAGCGGGCAATGGTGGTAAAGCGCCGACATGCCGGTCGTGCTGTTCACCACCACCACGCCACGCGTGTGGTCGAGCAGCGTCGGAAGATGGCCGGCGTCGATGAACGACACACGCTCCGCGATGCCGAGTGTGCATGCAAGCTGCCGGACGTGACTGCGATAATCGAACAGGCCCGTGTCGAGCGGATGATTCTTGATCAGCAGATCGTGTCCGTTCGGTGCGTGTCGCGCGAACGACTGCAGCACGAGGTCGATCGATTCGCGCACATTGTTGAACGGTGAATGATGGACGATCTGCGCGTCCGCATTGACCTGGAGCGGAAACAGGTAATAAGGGCGGTCAGCGAGCAGGCGACGTGTCACCTGAGTCGCCTCGCGCTCGAATAGCGGTTGCTTGATTGCACGTGCCGCCAATCCCGCATATTCGACGAATCCGTTGCGCGGACGATGGCTGCGGTAATTCGGGAAGCGCGCGCGATACAGCGTATTGGCCGCGCGATAGCGCATGTCGTGATATGCGCGGACGGCCAGCCGATACCCGGTCGCATGCCCAAGATCGCGCGGAGGCGTGACACTGCGCCGGTCCCGATACCACGCCGGATCGCGTGATAGCAGCGAACGACCATTGACGCCATGGCGTTCGAGCGTCAACCAGTGCGGACGAACATACCCTTCTTCGAATACGTGAACCGTCACGCCGTGATCGCGTGCAGCCGCATGCACGGGCCGGTGAATGGCCCGGCAGTCGCCGAACAGGATCACATCCGTCACTTCGCCCGTTCCGAGCAAACTCGCATACCATGCGGCAAGTTGCTCAGGATGCGCCACGTAATCACTGGCCATGCCACTTCCTGCATAAACCAGATCTCCCCCACAGAAATTGATTCTGCGAACACGATGGCCCCGGCTCCGCAGCGCATCGGCAAGCCGACTAAAGAACGGCGATGCCGTGCCCTGTAAAACCAGAAAAGAGCGTCGCATTATTAATAAGATTTTTCATTCTTCAATATTTTTACGAACGTGCTCGAGATAAACACCCCTATGCACAGGCCGTTAAGCCATCGTTCCCGCCCTTATTTTTACCCCGGATTTATAGGTGAACGATTGTATCGTTTTACAAGATATCCTTACAACCGCGAAGATTCGGAAGACGCCATATCGGATTGACGTTACCAAATGCCGTCACCGGGTCTGGCATCGGACGGACTCCCAATACCCGCAGGCTAGAGCTTCGCAAGCCAGTGCTGCATCAACATATAGAGTTTCTTGTGCATTGAAGCCCGATATTCCATATAAGTCGTCTGCGCCCACATTTTTACTTTCCCGGACTGCTGCATCAGCCGGTTTCGCTTCAACTTCCCCTGTCCGGCTGACTGCCGCTGTGCACGCAAGAGTGCGATCGCACGTTGTGCATCGATCACGGCACGTGAAACGGGATGGACATAACGCGGATAACGCAGCAGCGTGCCGACGATGAGTTCGTCGAGCGTCAACCGGCGGCGACGGCGCGACCAGACCGGATGCGAATCGGATGAGGCGCTGCCGCTTGCCGCGCGCTGCACATCGTGCGGCGCATTCCCGAAAACATCGTGCGTCAATCCCCAACCCGCATAGAACGGCGCCCCGTAACAAACGACGCGCTTGCCGCGCAGCAGTGCTTCGAAACCCGTCAGCGACGTCATCGTATGCACTTCGTCGGCCTGCTCGACGCATGCGATCACGTCGGACTCGGGCGCGACAATATCGGCGAGCCGCAGCGCGTCATTCGGCGCAATCGCCCCCTTGCGGTTGCCGCTGACGACATCGGGATGCGGCTTGAAAACGATCAATGCATCGGGATGCGCGGCCCGTACCGTCGCCAGCAGGTCGAGATTCGTCGAGATCCACGGCGAACCGGTGCGGATCGACGCGTCGTCTTCGACCTGGCCCGGCACCAGAATCACCTTTGCCGGCCGCGGCGACGGCAACGCGACACCGCCATCGCCGACGTTGTACTTGCCGATGCGTGCATCGACCAGCGCGGTGCGAACGGCGCGGGCCTGGGCAAACTCCGCATCCTCAAAGCCGCCGCTCTCAAGGATCGCTTCGAGTCGCGACGGCGTGCGTGGATCGAAATAGATGCCGAGATCGTCGACGACGAGCGACAGCGGCGCGATCAGGTTCGAACCGAGACCGACCGAGCGGATGAAGCCGTCTTCCATGCGCAGCACGGGCAAGCCCAGTTTCTGCGCGACTGCCGCGCTCTCGGGATGCCGCGCCCCCCACAGGACGACACGCCGCGATGCATCAGGCGGCAGCCGTCGCAGCGCATCGGGCGCATCGACGAAACGCACGCGTGCGCCGCCGTGCCTCAGAAACGGCGCTACCACGCTGCGTTTCCACCGGCTCAGCCCGACGCACACGAGCTCGCCCCGCGTCACTTCGTTCAACCGGCGTTGCTTCGCAAGATAGTTGATCACGTCGAAGATCGTGCCGCGCCTGCCGGTTTCCGGATCGACGTACCGACAATATTGCAGGTACGCGGCACCGAATAACTGGTGCAGCGTCGCACTGCCGCGGCGCGCCGCGACAACCGGAGCATCCCTGTGCCGGTCGTCGGTGAGCCCCCAGCCGGCATACCAAGGCAGGCCGAACGTCACGACCGGCTTGCCGCACAGTAGAGCCTCGAAGCCCATCTGGGAAGAGACGGCATAGACCTTGCCCACTCGCTTCAGCAACGACGGCGGGCTGACGTCGGCCGGCAGCAGACGCACGCGTGGGTCACTGAACGTTTCATCGACGAGATAGCCGGACTTCTTGCCGCACATCACGTCAGGATGCGTCTTGACCCAGACGGGTTTGCCCGGATTATCGGCGAGCGCGGCGGCGAGCATCGCACGGAACGACGTTTCGTCGGCACCGCCGAGGCTGACGGCAACATCGCCGCGCGTCTGGTCGATGACCAGCACTGCATCGTCACGCCAGTCGTCCGGGACGACAAAATCGGGCGCGTGGTTGTATTTGGACAGACCGTGGCTGACGATCAGCGTGATGGCGTTGCCAGCCTGGTCAGCCAACACCTCTGCACGATCTCCATCCTTCATGGCGGCATCCTGCACGAGCATCTCAAGGCGGGACGGCCGGCTGGCGTCATAGTAGATGCCCAGATCATCGATGACGATCGACAGGGCGGCATCGCCGAGCACGCCGAGCGAGACGGAGCGGAGGAAGCCGTCTTCGAGTCTCAACGTCCGCACCCCGGCAGCATCGGCCCAGCGCTCCGCACGCGCCCCGCTTTCCCGCTTCCCCCACCCGACGAAGCCGGTTGCTCGTCGCGCTCGCGGGCGCCAGCAAAGCATGACCCGCTCATCCATCAGGACTGAGCGGCGAAGCGTCCATAGCCCGACGCTCCAGACAGGAACGCCCCATTTCCCTTGACCGTTCACTGCGCCCCCTCGTGGTCCGACTTGCATGCCGCATCGTTCCCCTGGCTACACTGACCGGCCCACCCGATATCCTCGAGTAACGGCCCGAGGTGGCGCGCCAGATTTCGCGCATACGGCCAGCGTGCGTAATGGTGATCAGCACTCTTGCGGAGCCACGAGGCCTTCACGACGCCGTTATCGGCCAGCGCGAACGGACTCGAATCGAGATACGGTACGCCGATACCGGCGCAGAATGCCATGACACGAGCATTAAACTGCAAGGTCAATTCCGTCCGTTGCCGCTGTGTGGCATCGACCTGCTCGCGAATCCCCCCTCCTTTGCTTGCCAACTCGTCATCCAGCGTCGGCAACGGCGCACTCAGTACCACGACGCGCCCCCGCTTCGACAGATCGCCGATGTATTCACAGTAGTTGTTGACCGAACGATCAAATATTTCCGACAGGGCGTCGCCGCGCGTCTCCACGAGTCGCCAGAGCGAATACCCGGTATCCACTTCTCCAAGATTCACGATGACGAGATCGCGCGCGATCTCGTCAAGTGCAGTATCGAACCTGGACCACGCAGACGTGATCGAATGGCGGTTGACGATCCCGATCGCGGTCGCGCCCGGGACGTACTCGACCATGAATCTCGCATTCGGCAACACGAACCGAAACCACGCGTGTTCGAAAACGCGAACATGCGAATCGCCGATCACCAGGATATCGACCACCGGGCGGCGCATCATCCACGAGGCGGCCCATCGCCAGAGACGACGCGCTCGCGAAGGCTCTGAGCGCGCCATCATTGGGTAATCACGGCAGCGATCTCGCGAAGGCGATGAAACCACGTGTGATGATTCAGCACGTAGTCGGCGCCTGCGCGCGCACGCTCCAGGTCGATCGACGACGGGCCGCGCACGAGACGCGCAAAGAGGTCCTCTGCCTCCGCCGCATCGTGAACCTGATAACAGTAGTCGCGAAACAGTGCGTCGACTGCAGGCGATGGATTCGTTACCGCGATCCCGCCACAGCCGATGATCTCCACCAATCGACGAGAAAACATCGTCGGAGAGTTCTCAATCGTATTGACGTTGAGCGACACCAGATAGTCACGGAAGATCGACGCCGTTTCCGCATGCGACATCGCAGGAAGCACATCCATATCAGGAATTCTCGGAAACCGGTATTGAGGCCCCTTGCGGTGCGAATTCCTGTCGACAACCGTCAGACCAAGTCCGGTCCCGCTTGCAGCGCCGAACAGCATGTCCTGCCAGTACCGGCGACGTTCGTGCACATGGCTGCCATAGCTCCCAACAAAAGAGGCTCGGTGATACTTGAATTTGAACCCCTGGAAGCCGTGTGTCCGGGGCTGAATTGCGAACATCATGGTATTGACGCGCACGCTGCTTCCGAGCGCAGCCTGATATTTCGGCACGCAACCGGAATCGACCGTGAACACATAGTCGAACAGTTTGGCGCTCTCGACGAACCTGTCGAAATGCACGCCGTCTTCCTTGTTCCAGAACACCGTCGGAATGCCACGATCACGCGCAGCCGCAACCAGCCGCGCCAGCGCGACGTTGGTTCGCGACGGGTAGTCCGGATAAGACGCAATCTTGTACTTCCATTTCGCCTTTGGCCCCTCCCAGGCCGATTCGACGAGCAGGAAATCCGGCCGGCTCACCGGAAGGCGCCAGCGGTAATCGATCGGTCCAACCGGCACGACACACGCGTCGTACACGAGGCTGGCACTTGTCAGCGGATCCGCGACGAGCGCCACGGTCGGTTTCGGATGCGTCATCGCGCAACCACCTGCAGCCGAATGTCGCGGCAGGCTTCGATCCGACAATGCATGTTCAAGCGACACTCCAACACGAAACCACCACTCCGAAATTCAACTGACCGTCTTCCGTCTCAAGAGAAATCAGTCGATTTTGTTTACCACGATCAGGGACGACCATTTGTCGTGCGCTTCGCCATACTTCACGACGAGCGCAGGCACGAATCGACTCCCCTTGAAGATGTTCCGCACCGCCCCCGCGCTCAAGACGTCCTCTCCGGAGCGACGCTGCAGAAATTCCGCCAACCGATTCCGGAACTCCCCCCCCAGATCTGCCGAGATGTGGAAGGCGACCTTGCTACCCGCGTCAAGCGCGGCGCCGAGTTCCTTCAACCCCTTTGTCAGCACCCGCGAGACAATATCGGGATCCCTGCATTCGATGACGAATCCCGTCGCACTCGACGGAACATCCTCCAGCCCGATTTCCCTGTCAGCTGCCACGACGATCTTGGCCAGATCGCCCAGTTGTTCAGTGACCGCCTGCAACGCGTCGTCCATGTCCGCATGAGCAAACCACGCGATTTCGGCTTCCTTGATCCGCTTACTGCCCGCCTTCCTAGATTTTTCACCCGTATGGCCGGCAGGCGCCTCGATTACGTCGTTGTGCTCGGCGATATCCAAGTGCCGCTTCACCTTCGCATTCAGATCCGGATCGACGTCGTAGACCATCACCCTCGAGCGCCGGAAACCCAAACCTGTCTTGAAAACGTTGAGGCCGGCGCCGGCGTTGCCCTGATACAGATAGTTGATACCGCGAGCCCAGGGCATCGTTTCAATGATCACCCGCACAGCCTCGCTCATCAGCAGGTTCATGACGCCACTACTCAGGTGATCGTGATGGCCCAGAATGTGATTGATCTGCAGCACTTCGCCGTAGCAGAAAATCGTGATGTAGGCGCGAATCCTGCCTTCGAAAAATGCACCAAAGAATATTTCACGATGCCGCGGGCAAGTATGCTTCAGCAGAATGGATTGCGGACGCTGATAAAAATATTCCGGGATTTTTTTACCCTGGCGAATCTCGGTCGAAGTCCGAATCTCGAGAATGTCGTCCGGATAGTCGTCGGGATTGACTGCCCTGTATTCGTAGCCTAGCCGCCTGGCCTTCCGGATCATGTTCCGGGAGCTGTCACCGATGAACTTCAGATAATCGGCGTGCGATTTCGGAATGACCAGAAACGACGGGTTGCCGGTATAGGTCCTGGCGAAAAGCTGCCGACCGTCGACGTCGAAAAGGTGATCCTCGACACCATAGTATCGATTCGCTTTCTCCGCGTCGGCCATGTTGGAATGCCAGCGCTTGTTGTGATTGGCGCATCCGGCATCCGCGACACACGCCTCGCAAATCGAGAGCAGGTTGCCGTGGACCAACGGCAATCCGTCGTCATTTTCTCGCCACGTTTCCAAGCTCCTCACCGTGTAGGACTGCGCAATCAAACGCACCGTCGACGGCTTGCGATTACTCGTAAGATTGTTAATGAATATAGGGTACGCCCAGTTCCACGTACGCAGCCCGAATCGACGGCAAGAAAGACCGTCGATATCGATTGCAAAATCCAGCATTTCGTCGCGAACGGACGAATCGAGGTATCGGTAATAGCCGAAATCAGATTTCGAAATACCCGCTCGGTCAAGCGCCGCTGTATCCGGCTCAGTATCAAAATCGAATACTACGAGCGCGGCCCCTCGCTTTCCGGATGGATAATTTCCGACACAAGCTTGAATGAAAATATTGGTGAGTTTTGATCCGGCATCAAACCATACGACTTCCGATGTGAGAACAAGCGATTCCACTGTATATAGCGTGTCCCGTGTAATCAATCGCCGAAACATCTCTTTCATCAAAACCTCGCCGTCCAAGGAACAAACGTTTGCGTTGCTCCAGTATGCTTTCAAATATTGCCCATCGGACAGGGTGGAATTGGCCTCAACATCCGGATAAATACCACCAACTGCAGTCCAGACAGGTTTAAAATATTTTTCCCACGCGGCTCGGTTACGACTATCCTCAACGACAAAAAATCGTGAACCATACGACTTCTTTACAACAGACAACGCTTCGAAAAATCCCGGCCTCGAATCCGGATTGAGCGCGACCTGATTCCTTTTTGCCCCGATACCGCGCGAGGCCGCCAATCTCTCATCGACCAGACAATTCGTCAAGTCTGACAGCATGTTCATTGCGATCCCCGCCGCGCCATCAAGCGACGCGGCCAGACTCAACGCGGACATACCTTTCGACCCAACGCCACCGATACAGATTTCGGTAGCGGCCACCGTCAATTTCTCAGCAATGCCCTGCACAAAAGGCGACAGCGCGGCGAGCCAGCTTTCGTCGGGCCGCTGCAAACCTTCATGCGTCGACCATTGACTCAAATCAAGCTGTCGATGTGTATCCAGGATACACAGCATTGTGCCGCCGAGACGCGATTCGCCATCAGTCCCGTCTCGCGCGCCAATGATCGGCGCGATCTTGCAGAACGTTTCCTCCGAACAGACGAGAACCATCAGCTCTCGCTTTTCACCCGGGAGAAGCAGCGCCGAAAAGACTTTGCCGTCGACGACGTACTCGAATGCCGTCGGCTGATGCGTCGAGACCGCCCGTTCGTCGTCATATTGCCGAAGATTGCACCCGACCGGCGCCGAGAACGTCGTGGCTACCCTCGCTCCACCATCGCGTGCATCAGCTTCCAGCCAATATATTCCATCGCGCTCCGTCAATTCGAACGCAATCTCGCAGGCTGCGACATCGCTTTTTCTGTCGACGATTTCACCGTTTCTACGCAGCGTCACATTCAAGCCCGACGCAGGCAACGCGCTTCGAACCCGTGCCTGCAAAAGGCGACCGTCTTCCGCAATCTCCACACTCTCGAACACCGGTGCGTCCCGGTTTGAGATCTCCGACGTTACGATCAGGGACGAAGTAGGGAGCTCAGTGAAATCGTCCGCGCAGCGCTCGTATTGCTCCGCATCCACGCCGATCACGCGATCGAATTCGTGGAGCTGGCGTATGGTTTCCCGATAAAGTTCCGGGATGAAATGAAAAGGGGAAACACCCCAACGATGGTTGTCGTCGCCGACCAGCAAGTCCGTCGAATACGTCAGGAATTGCGCCTCCGCCAGATCGCGAGCGATGTAGTCATACATCCGCCCCAGCAACGCGTTGTTTTCGGCAACACCCCAGCTGAACTGCCGGCCAGCGAGTGTTCGCTCACCCCAGAACACCTTGTTGATCGCGATGTTGCGCTTGAGCCCCTTATCGCTCACATAGGACAGAAAGCGTGTCCATCCCTCGCGCCACCGATCCCAGAATTCGGCTCCGCCGGAGCGCACCGTCCTGCCCCGCTTGTATTCCTGTGCAAATCCGGCGCGAACGATCTCGTCGGACAGCGTACAGCAACGCCCGGTCGGATCGTCGACCCACAGATCGAAACGCTCATCGATGAGATCGACCAGAACGACGTCTGTCTCGTCGACAAGCGCGTCCCGGAAAAAGCGCTTCGTCAAATCGCGCTCGACGACCCTGCGCCCGAACGACGACGGAATGTCGGACACGCAGCGCGGAATGTCATCGAAAAACGGGACGGCGTTTAGCGACGCGAGTGACGAGCGCGCGTAGTAATCCGATAGCTCGATCGAGCCATCGGACACATACTCAAGCGCATCTCTTGATACACATGTACCCAGAATCAGCAGTTTCATCGTATTTTTTTACTTCCGGGACATTCAGCGTCCTGCTCGTCACCACACCCGACGGATCCCTCCGATGGCCGACCTATCCTCAAACGTTGGCAATTCGCTTCAGGGCCGTCCAGTGAATAGACGTCATTGCACTCCACGAGCGCGATTGGGCGAGTTCGATTCGCGCTTCGCGATGTACGTCTTCCTCGAATTCATCCAGCGAATCGTTGATCGCCCGGATCCACTCCGCCTTGCTGGCGGCAACCCGCAGCAATGGACGCTTGACCGTTACTGCATTCATCGGTGACGAGACGACCGGTTTGCCAGCGGCGAAGTATTCCCAGAGCTTCAGGGGTTCGACCGCGTGCATGGCGTCATTGACGACAAAGGGAATGATCGCTACATCGTAGCGTGCAACGGCCGCTGCACCGACCGGCCGGCTAACACGCCCGGAAAAGAACACGTTGGGGAGTGCCATCAGCCGTTCAACATACACTTCGACATCCGCAAGTCGATGCCTTTCGACTTGTCCATTGAACACGAAATCCAGCTCCGGCATTTCCGCGCACACCTCGGACATCATTTTCCAGTCGAAGAAGTCCGACAGGTTGCCCAGATATCCGATCGACTTTCGCTTGGTCGAGCGCGCCACATCGAAACAGCGATAGCGTGCAAACACGTCGTAAGCCACGCCGTTTCCGACCAGGCTCCACGATCCCGCGTGATGTTTCTTGCGCTCAGCGAGCGGCTGCGACGTGAAAAACACGTGATCGGCCTCCCGGAGCACCTCCGGTTCGAGTCGCGCGACCTCGGGATACACTGCCCCAGTACTGAAATCGGCGGTGTACTCGTCGTACACCTCGTACACGAACGTCGCCTTCTCGCGGAGATGCTTTCTCTGATTCGGCTTGTAGATCCAGTGAATGATCTTGCTTCGAGCACCATATAGGTGCGCCGCCACGCCTTCTGCAATCTCGCCGAGAGAATCATTCGATTTCAGGAGCGCATGCGCGTTGGCTCCGGCAGGGAAGCCGCCGGTCAGAAGCCGGATTCTCGCGACATTGTCGCTCTCGCGCACCGGCTTCAGTGCCAGTGAAGACAGCAGTTCGCTTTCGAGCGCCGCATTTCCCTTGAGCAGCGTTGCGTAATGATTACCGGGCTCGACGATAAGAAAATCGCACGCATCACCGGCGTTCCTTGCGAGCGATTCGAGCATCTCCCGACGGTGGAAACCCTGCCACGCATCGATCGCCCATACGATCACGACCGCCTTTTGCCGGGTCGCGACCGCGCTGGCCGGCGCCGTGGGTTGCTTAGGCAAAAGGACATCGAGCCACTGCTCCCGAACGACGTCGGCACTATAGGCGTCCTCGATGAACACCGATCCCTGCGACGCGATTCTCGCGCCGGTATTCGATTTCCTGAAGAAATCGATGTTGTCCGCCGCGGCCTGTGCTGAGTCGACCAACGGCAGCAGTGGATAGATGTCCTTCGCACCATCCCAGTTCCAGACGACCGGAATCGCTCGCGAGCACATCCCCTCGGCCACCGCCATATGGAAGCTCTCGAAATCCGACGGCGAAAGCAGAAATCCGATCTTCCTGAACCAATGATGCACATCGTCGCCCGCGGGATCGAATACGACCTTGTGTCGCAAGTCGCTGCTGTTGATCCTTTCGAACAGCTTCGTGTAGAAATCGCGTTCCGCGGTCCGAGCCATCAACCAGCGATAGCTCTGCGGGCTGGCTCCCTTGATGTGCAACGTATAGCGCTCGTCCTTCTCCAGCAACAGGCGCAACGTATCGAGCGCGAGGTCGATACGCTTGCGGGATGGCACGATCCCGATCATGCCGAGATTGAATTCGTTCCCGCCCATCTTGTCCAGCTGGAACCGCTTCGAATCCAGGAAGTTGCCGACAACGCGGGCCTTCTCTCTCGGAATGGGGAATTTGGCGACGCATTCGTCCAGGATGTGCTGGCCAACAAACACCACCGCGTCCATCTTCCCGTAGTCGATCTCCGCAGGATACTGCGTATTGCGCTCCTGCAGATGCAGCCGCGTGACGAGACGCTGGCCATCACGCTTGTGCTTCGCGCAGAACACCGCGTTCCCGAGTGCCCATTCGGCCACGACGATATCCGCCCACTCCATCATTTCGAGCGTCTTCTTCGGATCGTGGTCGTTATGACCAGGCCAGTAATCCTCTTTGAATTCGAACAGACCGGTAGCCTCGAGATGCGACTGGAGCGGATACCAGAACTTCTGATCGTGACCACAGACAAGTACTTTGCGTTTGCCGGCCTTCATTTCTTTATAACGATAGATATCAAATGTGGGGAAGAACGCCATCGCATGTGCTCGGGCGGACTCGAAGAGATCAGATCTGGATCGTCGCTATCTTGCTGCGAAGCGCCGTCTCCGACATTTTCGTCACGTCCGATAAATAGTTCGCCGAATCCGCAGAGAACGAACGCAGTGCTCCTTGACCGCCTAGCCCCACACCGTCGGGCCCCAGCGCCTCAAGCACCTGGCTTTGACCCGGCTTCCAACGCAGCAGCCACGCATTCGGATCGCACTCCGTGTCGAACGCATACCTGTCCGTGCCGTCGAGTGACTTGGCAACGACATCCGCCTGGCTGTAGACGAATGCATGAAGCAGATCCTGCAGATACCACTTCCCGTAGAAAGCCCGTGGGGAAAACACGCCGACATGCGTCGCATCGAAGGCCGCGCTTGCGCGTGCGAGGGCTTCGCCGAGACGCCCCTCGAGCGAAACGACTTCCACGTCCGGCATGTCGACGGATTTGACCGAACCCTCGCGGGCAAACAGCACCAGCCGTCTCGCCGAGACTGACATGTCCTGGGCGACAAACATGTCGGCGACACGCCACGCTTCGCTCGAGTTTTCCACTATCGCGAAGACCAGCACGCGCACATCTTCGATAACGCGCTTCTTGATGCCCACCGTATCGAGGATTTGCTGCGTCCGATGAGCGAACGTATGCTCGGAGAACACAGCACGAATCCCCCTCAGGCTTCTCCGCCGCCACTCGTCCGGCGATTCAAGTAGCGCGCGCACCGCCTCATCGGCTTCCTTCGCGTTGTCGACCGTCCAGACGAGGTCCTTGCCGAACGCTTCGTCGATTCCAAGTGATCGCGTACTCACGACCGGGGTGCCGCAAGCGAGCAGTTCGTAGACGCGTCTTGAGAACATCGTCCGCGAGTCGATCACCGAATTCACGTTCAGAAAAACGCTATAGCGCCGGTAGGCCCTGGACATCTCGTCGTACGGCAGGCTTCCTCGAATGCACTCCTGGAAACGCTCCGGAAACGCGAAATCGCTCTTTGTACCGGCCGCATGGTTGCGGTCGAATATGTCGAGCTTGTACTTCATCGCCGCGTCGAGCAGCATGATCTGGTCGTCCCGGCGATCCGCGAAGCGATTGGCATAATAGCTACCGGCAAAACACAGTTTTCCGTTCCGGTCGCTCGAACCGATCGGATTATGCAGCCCGGGTTCGCAAGCGAAAGGCAGCACGTTCACGTTCGACGACGAGCGCGCCGTGTACTTCGGCATCGCCTCCTCGGCGGTCGTAAACACGAAATCGAATTGGCTTGCCGCCTCGATGAAGTTGTTGAAGTGGACGGGATCTTCCTTGTTCCAGAATACCGTCGGAATGCCGCGCTCCTTGAAGCCATTGACCATGGCCTGCAGTTCGCGTCCCGGCGGATGCGCATAGGAACCGACGCGGTACTGCCAGGACGAGCGGTTTCCGCGCCATGCTGATTCGACCAGCAAAAATTCCGGCTGGTCGCGCAGCAACAGGCCACTCCAGTTGTCCGGTCGCGGCTCAACCAGATTGAGGTACGGCGCAAAGCATTCGCGGCTGAATTCGTCGAAAACCGTCATTGCCGTGACCGGCGCGTGCGCCGGCGGCGCAGGCCATCCGAGGATCGACAGATCCTCGCCGAGCGAGATGTCGCTCGTCTTCGGCTTCGCGGGTGCCGGAGCAGACACCGGCACATCGATCGCCACAACATCGGTCCGCTTCGCTTCAGCCCCGATCATCCGCCGCTTCAGCATCTTTTCCTTGTAGCGCTGATTGGCCTGCCACAACCGCAACGGCAGCGTGAATATCTGACGGATGCTCTTCGTGCCAACAAGCGCACTACCAAGATCCCACGTGAGCGAATTGTTCACTCGGTTGAGTTCGCTCTCGAATATCTTGACTTGCTTCTCGAGCTTCCTGTTTCGCTCGATCTCGTATTGAAGCTTCGCGTAGTGCCCGGCTCGCTTTTGCTGGGCGACATCCAGTTCAGCTCGCAGGGTTGCGATCTGCTGGCGCGCTTCGGCAAGTTCGTCATTGATTCGTTGGAACTCCGGCACGCCTAGCCACGCTCGATCGAGAGCGTCCTGCAATTGCGAAACCTCGGTCGTCAACTTCGCGTTTCTCTCAATTTCGAGCGTGAGCTTCTTATAGTGTCCGCCTCGCTTGGTCTGTGCGATCTGGAGCTCGCGCTGCAACACGTCGATCATGCTTGCGAGCGTGGCAGGATCACGATCGGAAGACGTCGGGATCGTCGCGGCCTTTTGTGTCGCTGGGGTCTGCTTGTTCATTGCGTACTGACGTAACGGTTTGGAAGAGCATCAGTTCGAACGGCCTGGAGGACTGGCCTTCCGTTCGACCGATACGTCCGCCTTTCTGGTCTGTATTCGGCCCAATCAGCGCCAGATACCCTTGGTATCGACAAGCTGCTGCCAGCCCTTCAGTTCCGGCTTCACATTAAAATTCGCGTGGTCGACAAGCATGACCAGCACGTCTGCCGTGCCGACTGCTTCGTCGAGCGTCGCCAGGCGAACGCCTGCTTGCGTCAGGTTTCTCGGCAGATCATCGATGTACGGTTCGACCGCAATTACGCGTTCCGGATAGATTCTGGCGAGATTCAGTGCGATATCGACCGACGGACTTTCACGCAGATCGTCGATGTTCGGCTTGAATGCCAGCCCAAGACACGCGATTCGAATGTCGCTTGCGTGCTTACCCTGGCCAACGGCTACCTCGACTGCTGCCTTCACCTTGGAGATGACCCATTCCGGCTTGCTGTCGTTCACCTCGCGGGCCGTGCGAATCAACCTTGCCTGCTCGGGGGTCTTGTTCACGATGAACCACGGATCGACCGCGATGCAGTGACCGCCCACCCCAGGTCCCGGCTGCAGGATGTTAACGCGCGGATGATGGTTGGCGATCTGGATGAGCTCCCACACATCAATGTTCAACTTGTCGCAGATCAACGACAGTTCGTTGGCGAAAGCAATGTTCACGTCGCGGAATGCGTTTTCCGTGAGCTTGGACATCTCTGCCGTACGTGCGTCGGTAATCAGCAACTCGCCCTTCACGAAGAGGCGATAGACGTCCTGTGCGCGCACTGCCGATGCCGCATCGATCCCGCCGATCACGCGATCGTTCTCCACCAGTTCACGAATCACCTGACCCGGCAGGACACGCTCGGGACAATACGCGACATGGACGTCGCACTCTTGCTCAGCATCGCTCGCGAATACGAGGTCCTTGCGCCATTGCGCAAGCCATTTCGCCATCTGTTCCGTGGTCCCGACCGGCGACGTCGATTCAAGAATCACGACATTCCCTTTCCTAAGAACCGGTGCGATAGATTCGCTGGCGGCCTTCACGTACGAGAGATCCGGCTCGTAGCCATCGCGGAACGGAGTCGGCACTGCAATCATGAATGCGTCGGCCGGCTCGGCGACCGTCGACGCCCGCAGCCACCCTTCCCGGACAGCATCTCGAACGATGCTGTCGAGTTCCGGTTCGACGATATGCACTTTACCCGCATTGATCGTATCGACAGCATTCTTGTCGATGTCCACGCCGATCACGCGAATCTTGCGCGAAGCCAGAACAGCGGCAGTTGGCAAGCCAATGTATCCGAGGCCAATGACGGAAACGACATTAATGGATTGCGTCACAATACACCCTTGATTGCTTGTTGATTCTTCGCGCGGTGCCCGAACAAACGAGCAATCCGAACGCGCGGTCCCGTTCGATCCAGTCCAACTTATCGATACAGCTGTTTAGTCGGTGAGTAGTTCGGCCGCAGCCTGTCCGCGGCTCGACACACCGCCGACGAGGAACGAAACAATTCGTTCGCAAGCCAGACCATCGCCGTACGGGTTGTGCGCGCGTGCCATTTCGTCGTAGCGCACCGGGTCGTCGAGCAATTCACTGCACGCGGCAACGATTCGATGGCTGTCCGAACCGACAAGACGCACGGTGCCGGCAGCCACCGCCTCCGGTCGCTCGGTCGTGTCACGCATCACGAGCACTGGCTTGCCCAGCGACGGCGCCTCTTCCTGGATCCCGCCCGAATCGGTCAGAATCACCGCCGAACGCGACATCAGATACACAAACGGCAGATAATCCTGGGGATTCAGGAGATGCACGTTCGCAATGCCGGAGAGAATCTCTTCTGCCGGAAGCTTGACTTGCGGATTCAGATGGATCGGATAGACGAAGTCGACATCTGTGTATTGGCTCGCAAGTTGCCGAATGGCATGGCAGATGTTACGGATGCCGTCACCGAAATTCTCGCGGCGATGCGCGGTAACGAGCACCATGCGGCGCTTCTGGTTAAGCATCGGAAATGCTTCGCGCATCTGGCCCTGCAATGCGCTGTCCCGTTCGAGACGCCGTGTCACCGTCAACAATGCATCGATGACCGTGTTGCCAGTCACGATGATGTCCTCGTCGCGCACGCGCTCCGCAATGAGATTCTCTCGCGAGGCATCGGTCGGCGCGAAGTGGAGATCGGCAAGCTGACCTGTCAGCTTGCGATTCCCCTCTTCCGGCCACGGAGAATACATGTCCCCGCTGCGCAATCCCGCCTCGACGTGTCCGACCTTGATTTTCAGATAGAACGACGCAAGCGCGCTTGCAAATGTCGTCGTCGTGTCGCCATGCACGAGTACGTAGTCCGGACGATAAGCCTCCAGAACAGGCGTGATTTCGTTCACGATATCGCACGTGATCGATTGCAGCGTCTGCCCAGCCTTCATCAGGTTCAGATCGTAATCTGGCTTGATCTCGAAGAGATCAAGTACCTGATCCAGCATCTGCCGGTGTTGTGCGGTGACGCATACACGACAATCCACACCCGGCTTCCCCCTAAGCGCGTGCACCAGTGGCGCCATCTTGATCGCCTCCGGCCGCGTGCCAAACACGGTCAGAATTTTCATACTGTTTTTTTGCTTTTGTATAAGCCCGGTTCCGGGCAAACCGCCGAAATGCGCTCGAGCTAATATGCGCTGCGGCCCTCACGTGCGTTATGTAACGCGATAGCGACCGCGTTACATAACGTCCTACCTGCTATCACCAGAAAATAAACTTTGCAGCAACGGCCAGTTGATACAGGATCTGCGTAATCCCACGCGTGATCTCGATGCTCTTCGACTTCACCTGCGGCAACACCATCAACTCGTCGCCGGCAGCAATCTTCGTACTACCCTCGGCAATCTCAGCCTTGCCGTTCTGATGAATCACGATGATCTTGCTGTTGTCGGCTTTCTGTGTAAATCCACCGACGTGCGAAATGTAGTCGTTCGCCGTCATGCCCGATTGCCACTCTACGGCATTCGGGAAGAGCACCTCTCCGTGCACCATGACCACGCTCGTGCGCTCCGGAATATTGATGACGTCCCCGTCTTCGAGAATCACGTCGCTCATCGTCTTTTCGTTGAGAACGACTTGCCCCTTGAACTCGGTTTTGCTCGCGAGCGCTGCAAACTTGGTAATTCCCTCGGCCTCCTTCGCGCGCAAGTTCGCTTCCTCGCTCGTCGCCGAAGGTGCCGACAGCGCCGCCTCCTGCAGCTTCTGGAGTTCGACGCCCAGCATTTCCTTTTGTCGATCGGCGACCGACTTGCGGAACAACTGTACCTCGTCGACGCGCGACAACGGATTCGCCCTGACCTGATCAAGCACCTGCGCCATCGTCGCGCCATACGGCAATACAAGCGCGTGTTCGCCGGAGTGTGCTCCCTCGACGCGAACCTGAATCGTGCCGGCGTAGCGATCCGCAGTGACAATCAGTTGATCGCCGTCGTTCAATTTGACATTCGTTGCGTCGGCAATCGGGTAGTACTCGCTCGTCTTTTTGCTGCCCTGGCGACGCACGATACTGACGTGTGTCGCTCCCGGTTTGGGCCGCGCGATAGCGAGCGCCTGCTGTAACGAAATGACTGGTGCACCGAACTCGAAATCGTATGCGTTGTACACTTCGCCACGCACCGTGAAGACGTGCTCGCGTGGCCCCACGACGATAACGTCGCCATCCGCCAACTGGAGCTGGTCGATGACACCGTTCAACAGGAAGTCGTAGAGGTTGAAGTGCTTGCGCACGGCGCCGCCGCGCTTGACCGTCACATCGACGTAGCTACCGCGCTCGACGTCGACGCCTCCGGCCTTGTCGATATAGGACAAGATGCTTTCCGACGCGACGCCACCGTACATGCCCGGCTGCTTCACGTATCCGGTGACATACACCTTGACCGGCTGCGCGACGTCAAGGCTCGCATAGACGTTCACGTTCGCCTTATAGACCTTGCGTACCTCAGACAGTACGCGCCCGTTCAGGTCCGCGTTGCGCACGCCGGCAACGGTGACCGGGCCGACGTTCGGGACGAAGATATTGCCCTGCGGATCGACGACCAACTGACCGTCGAAGGCAAACGCACCCCACATGCGCAAGGTCACCGTATCGCCGATGGTGACCTGATACCCCGGATTGAACCCAGACCCTCGACTGTTGTGGAACGTTCCGCCAAACAACTGGGAACCGAACATGCTGTTCGGCGCCTGCGGCACGACCGATACATCGCCCAACCCCGATGTCACCCCGCCGGAGCCGCCTTGCTGGCGCGCGAGTTTCGCGTTCTGCATCGCCAGCGCGGCCGCCGCCAACGACGCGTCGTCCGGGCTGTAACTGAATTGCTGCGTACTGCCGGATGCCGTCCGGGACGACGTCGAGCCGCTGTCGCTCGCGCCCGTCGAAATCCCGAACAGCGAATCGGTCATTGCTGCCGACGCTCCCGCACTCGCCACGCTCAATACGAGCATCGCCGATGCGATCCGGCCTCTTGATAAATTGGTCATGTCGATTAAATTGCACATGTCGACGATCGAACGATTTCGGTACTTTTTGAACGACCGCGACATATACCCGCCAGTTTTTGATTCAATGGGGTGTCGTGCGGCGCGATATTCGCAGCGCGACACCTATGGACAGCCCGTGTTAGGTTCGGTGATCTTCGATAATCGCCTGCGTCAACCTGACAACGCCATATAGCAGCAACAGCCCCACCGCAAGCGACGACAGGATATGGAGCCTGCGCGGGTATTCCGCTTCTTCCGGCAGGTTCGGAGTCACGATCACTGAAAGACTCTTGGCCTTGTGTGCCGACTCGACGCGTGCTTTCTCGAAAGTCGACAACGAAACCTTGTACAGATCCGCAGCAAACTGCAATCGCGCCTTCAATTCGGCATATTGGGCGGCAGTGCGGTTCATCTTGCCGTCACCCGGCGCACTGAGCTTCGATTTCTCGAGCGCAATTTGCGCGGTAAGCGACGACAGTGCGTTGCGCTTGGCAACCACCGGCGGAGCGTCTTCATTCATGTAGGTGAGCAAGTTACGCAACTCCGCTTCGAGTTCCGCCTGCTTGACCTGCATTTCAGCCACCATGCGCCCACCTGCTTCAGCACTCGCGGCCGGATCCAACATTCCCGTCTTGTTTTCGAAAGCGATGACAGAATCACGCGCGTTCTTCACTTCATCATACGATCGATCGATCTCGTCCCGCGCGAACTGCATGTCGTTTCGAGCAACGTGATGCGACATCTCGTTCAGAAATGACTCACTCTCTGCCAGCAGTATTCGATTGAACTGCTGCGCAAACTCGGGCGACATCCCTTGCGTGCGAATCGTCAGGATGCCGGCCTTCTCGTCGACATTCACACTGAGACGACGCAAGTAAAACCTGAGCATCTGCTCGCGCGTCGCATGCGGCGACAGACGGTTCAGCCAGTCTAGGCCGACACTACCGAAGGCCTGCTTCAGCTTGAGTCGTGCATCGACTTTGGCGAGCATGTCGGGCGATTCGATGTACTGCTTGAGCACGATGGCATCGTCCCGCGCGGTTGCATCCCCACCGCCGCCCAGCAGTGCCTGAATGTTCAATCCGGAAGTCACTGACCTGCCAGCATCCTTCACCAGCACTTCCGACTCGCTGACGTAACGGCTGCGCGAAATCAACCCGAGGTACAGTCCGCACACCACCAACGGTATCGCAATGAGCATCACCGGCAGGCGATGTTCGCGCAGCCGCCCCAACCATTCAGACATTGTTTGCTTGCTTATAAACTTCGATCGCCTCATTGACATCCGGGAAATACGTTACTTTTCCATCGCCAATAAGCAATCCGACATCGCAGACCCGTCGAACCTCATCGAGACCGTGCGAAACGAAAATAAACTGACTGACCGACCGCCGGGCCTCCATCAGCGCTTCACTCTTCTTGCGGAACACGGCATCCCCGACCGCAGTCACCTCATCAATCACGTAGTAATCGAAATCGAACGCCATCGACAACCCGAACCCGAGGCGCGCACGCATGCCCGTCGAATAACTTCGAATCGGCATATCGAAAAATCGACCAAGCTCGCAGAAGTCCGCGACGAACTTCACCTTGTCGTTCAGCTCGTGCTTGGCAGCATACAGCCGGGCGACGAACTTTACGTTCTCACGCCCAGTCATGCTGCTCTGGAAGCCGTTTGAGAGCCCGACCGGCCACGAGATACGCTTGTTCGTAATCACTCGACCGCGATCAGGTCGATCGATTCCACCGATAATGCTCAACAATGTACTCTTGCCCGCCCCGTTCCGGCCGATCAGCCCAATACTCTTCCCGGAAGGAATTTCAACCGTGACATCCTTGAACACGTAATGCCGACCGGAAGGCGTCCTGTACGATTTCGTGAGATTTTCAATACGAATCATGATCGCAACAGAGTCGGTTCACGTGCCTTGTACAAGGCCAATCCAAAGAATAAAATCAAAAACGTGCTAAATGCGAGATACACTAGACTGACCCGTTCGATGTTGTATCCCGACACGACAGCGTGCCGCATCAGCTCGAAGGCATGAACAAGAGGATTCCAGAGCAGCAACCCTCTGTATTGAGCTGGAATCGACGTCAACGGATACATGACTGAGCTGATAAAATAAAGCGGCCGCATCAGCAATGGAATTACTTTCTCGCTCACTGGGAATTCATGGCCAATCACCATGAAAATAATACCGACGCCCAGCCCGAGAATCGTAAGTAGAATCCAGATCGCCGCCAGCTCCGGGATATCGTCCAGCTCCACCGACTGCCCGGCCAGCGCGAGGATCAGCAGTAGCACGGCAAACACGATGATGCTGATCGCCAATTCAAGTATGGCACGCGCAATCACCGTATCGATTGGATGAACAGGCCGATAGCTCAGCAGCCCGAGATTAGCTTCCAGCGCGTTCAACGATCGAAGCGTGATATTAAGAAACATGAAATACGGCACGAGTCCGCATATCAGGAAAACCGGAAAGGAAATTACCGGCATTGCATGCTTCGCAATCAGCCCCAGAATCGCGAAGAGTACCAGCATATGCACGACCGGTTCGAGAAACGCCCATAGGTAGCCGAGCCGCTGCTTGCCGAATCGCGTTTTCAGTTCGCGCAGGAACAGCGCATACACAACTCTGCGCTGAATGGAAAACGCCCTGCCCAGCGCACTGCCCCCTGTCGGCAGGCCTTCCATAATTACCCCGGTAACATTTTCTCGAAACACCTCACCGTCCGCTGCTCAATGACTCGCGGCACGTCCATAATGCCTCCGTGCATCCACGATCGCGGCGGCGACGCATTGTACCGCGAATCTTTTGATTCATCTGTGAAAGTTTACGATTTCATTCATTCTTACGACATGGTGGCAGACTGGGCCGGCGATCATACTCGTCGCTTGACTTGATCGATATGTGCCATTTCCGATAGTAGACATGCCCCCCCCGATCGGCGAGATGCTTGACTCTCAACGGCTTTCGCCCGGCAAACGACGAAAATGCACGCAAAATCAGTGCGAACTGCGGACGAAAGCGTTGCCGCGCACAAGAGGTCGGAAATGTCGACGCTAGAGACAAGCGAGCGAGCCTTACTGTCGCCAGCTCAATCCCGATTCGTTCGCCCCTCTTCCGTCGCAATATTTGGTAATCAATTCGACGTAAAGCCGCTTGTTGCCGCGGCTGATCGGAGAGGAAGTGTTGTTTTGAGTTAACATCAGACGGCCACTCACGCTGCTCAAAGACGCACCGGATCATGTCTATTGCGCAACCGAACGACAATGCCGACATCATCAAATAGTGTGATGTATTGATGCTGTCCGCTGTAGACGACATTCGGCGAAACGACCAGACATCGCTCCCGACCAGATCATTCCAAGCTTGCACGCACGGACCCGAGCCGAGCCCGACTCGCCGCCAATCCACTCGATCGTGTTGCCGGGTAACGAATGCCTACGGCAGATCATTTCCGCCGGGTCGGCCTTCATCGGTCTTCGGCAAACCAGCTCCAGGAAGGCGGTTCGGGCTCGTCAGCGTTGGGGCGACATGAAGGATCCGTCTCGCGCCAGCAATACGACGTCCTTCGTCGTCATGTTCGGTTGCGCCACGTTCCGCACTTTCAGTGTCGCACTCGAACTGATGAGAGAGCAGTGATTCAGATAGGAAGGCTTCTCGTAGAATGGAAAATTCCATGACAGAACTGTTGTTGGCCTCAACCGGCCCGTTGTATCGGTCAACGTCAACGCCAGCTCGTCGATTTCGCATGCCCCGTGCCCGCTCGTCTGGCGAAACAGCTCCGTTGTCGCTCTTGGCCCATAAAGAAGCTCAAGTTTGATCCGGCCAACTTTCAGGAGCGAGATGATTCCGTCGTAAAACTGAAAAACGCCTCCGCCATTGGAGGCAGCCGTCAGCATGTACGCGCCGGTCACCTCGCCAATTTCGATCTCGCACGTCGTCGCCTTTTCGCGCGCAACGACCACCTGGTGGGCCTTTTGAGATGAGCGATTCTGAATCGAGTATTTCCCGATCTTCAGATTCCCGCCCTTGTCGACAGCGGCGTATCCAAACACATCGCGCACGATCAACGACTCGATGAATACATCGCTTTCGCTCACGACCGTCTGCAAATTCAAATCCAGGTCATCTTCGAATTTCGCGACCCCTACCTTGATCTTGCCGCCGGCGGCGATATCGTAGATACCGTTGTTTCCGCATTTGTACGCGTGCAGATAATTTACGGTGACCTCCCCAGCCTGATTAATCCACAGCGAGGTCACGTTATTTCCCGTCACGCTGCCAAATACGCAGCCCGTAACGGCTCCAGTACTCAGGACCCTGGGCACCGACGGATTGGTGGCACGTGCTGACAACAAATTTTCTCCATGCACGTCGAGCCGACAGTTATGCCCGGTCACGAAAAGCACGCTTTGCATTCCCCCACCCACTCTGACGTCGCTGCCGTGGATATTTTCGCCGCGCACCCGACCGCGCACATCGCTCCCCGATACTTTCACGCCGACCAGCGAGCGCGTGTTGCCGTCCACGTCGATGTCAATGACAGATTGATCCGCGGCGATCACTAGCATGTTGCTGCCGTGCGGAAACGCGTCGGACGCCTTAAGCCGGATCGTCAAGTCGACCTGCCGGGAAAATGTGATCGTACGCGAGACGACATACGTCCGGCCCTGACCATCGATTCGTGCCGCCGGCAACGCGGCGAGTCTCAATAGTGCGGTCGTATCGTCAGTCTCGCCGTCGCCTTTCGCGCCAAAATCGATCGGATCGAGCACATGACCCGAACGATCAGCAGCAGCCTCAACCGCGGCGGCATCGGTCGAACGCATCAATGTCTCGAGTACGGCGCCGGCACCAATCACCGCATTTGCCAATGCCGCGAGCATACGTCTTCTCTTGTTGCTCATCCCGTCCCCGTTCTTCATCCTGCCCCCGCTCTGGTTGAACGCCGCATCGTCCCCGACTGCAATCGGCTGTCCGGATGCCGTCCGCCTGCGACGTCGGCCAATCTGCAATGGTCTGATCGAACCATGCCAGAGTACAACACGAATAGGTATGAAACACACGTTGCGCACGCACCGACATACGGAACGAATCACGTATCGGTATCGCTCGCAATTCAATCAATCAGGTGCGGAAACGCGGAGGCAAACTCGCGAACCGATTGCTCAGCAAGGTTGCCAGGTCAAGCCGGCTCGGTTATAAACGGTCCGATCTTTTCCGGATCAGCCTCCCTTTACCTCACTGTGGAGCCCCCATGCTGAACCTCGCCACCGCCCAGCAATTCCTGATGACCCGCGGCCTCGACTTCGGCCTCAACCTCCTCGCCGCGATCGTCTTGTGGTTCGTCGGCCGCTGGGCGATCCGCATCGGCACCCGCCTGCTCGGCAAGGTCGTGCGCCGCAGCGGCAAGGTCGACCCGACACTCACCGACTACCTGACCTCCGTCGTCGGCGTGCTGCTGACGATCCTGCTGATCCTCGCGATCCTGCAGATCTTCGGCGTGCAGACCACCTCGTTCGCCGCACTGCTCGCCGGCCTCGGCCTCGCGATCGGTACCGCCTGGGGCGGCCTGCTCGCGCATTTCGCCGCCGGCGTGTTCATGCAGGTGCTGCGTCCGTTCAAGATCGGCGACGTGATCAGCGCGGGCGGCGTCACAGGCACGGTCAAGGAGCTCGGCCTGTTCGGCACGACGATCGTCACGCCGGACAACATCGTGACGATCGTCGGCAACAACAAGATCTTCTCGGACAACATCGCCAACTACAGCGCAACGTCGTATCGTCGCGTCGACCTGACCGCGAAGATCGCGAACGGCGTCGATGCGGTCGACGCGATCAACCGCCTGAAAGCGTCGATCCAGCAGATCCCGAACGTGCTGACCAGCCCGGAGCCGGACGTCGGCGTGCTGCAGTTCACGCCGGAAGGCCCGCTGCTGTTCGTGCGCCCGTCCACGCAACCTGAAAACTACTGGCAGGTGTACTGCGACACCAACCGCGTGATCCTCGAAACGTTCCGCGACGCGCAATACCCGACGCCCGAAACGCCGCTCTTGCATCGCAGCGCATGACGTCGGCACCGGACGAAAAAAAAGCGTGGCACCCGCCACGCTTTTTTATTGCCTGAAACCGAAGCGTCCGGGCTTACCGCCCGCCCGTCTTCTGCGCGTTATCCGACTGCTTCCCGCGCACCAGCTTCCACACCGCGCCGAGCGCGACCGGCACGATCGCCGCACCGATACCGACCAGCACGATCACGTTCAGGTACTGGCGGATGAACGGGATGTTGCCGAAGAAATACCCGAGCAGCACGAGCAGCAGCACCCACACCAGCGCACCGATCACGTTGAAGAGCTGGAAGCGCCCGACGCTCATCGACGACGCGCCCGCGACGAACGGCGCGAACGTACGCACGACCGGGATGAAGCGCGCGAGCACGATCGTCTTGCCGCCGTGCTTGTCGTAGAACGAGTGGGTCTTCTGCAGCGCGGCGCGGTCAAGGAAGCGCTCGAGCACCGGGATATGCGTATTGAACACCTTCGGGCCGACCCAGCGGCCGATCAGGTAGTTCACGGTGTTGCCGGCGATCGCCGCGACGAGCAGCAGCACGATCAGCGCGCCGACGTTCATTTCGCCCGTCGCCGCGAACGCGCCGCCGATGAACAGCAGCGAATCGCCAGGCAGGAACGGGAACACGACGAGCCCCGTCTCGCAGAACACGATCAGGAACAGCACGAGATAGACCCACGCGCCGTACTGCCGGATGAAATCGCCGAGGAAGGCGTCGATATGCAGGACAAGGTTGACGAAATGAAGCAGCGTATCCAAATGCGATTCCTCGAAGGCGATAGGGCCGGAACGGCCGAAACAGGCCAGACTTGGCGGAAGCGCCCGCCGGCCAAGGCGGCGCACGAAACGGAGCCATGATACCGAAACTACCTTAAGGCTCCGTGAAAAAACGTAACGCTCCGCCGCCCCGGCACGCATCCGCCGCCTCGCTATAATTCGGCCATGTCCGAAATCACCGAAACGGCCGCGGGCGACACGCCCGCCCCTGCTCCGCGCCCGCTGCGCGCGATCCAGCCCCTGCCCGACCAGCTGATCAGCCAGATCGCCGCCGGCGAGGTCGTCGAACGTCCGGCGTCGGTCGTCAAGGAGCTGCTCGAGAACGCAATGGACGCCGGCGCCACGACGCTGCGCATCGTGCTGGAAGAAGGCGGCGTCAAGCGCATCTCGATCACCGACGACGGCTGCGGGATTCCGCCCGACGAGCTGGCGCTCGCGCTGATGCGCCATGCGACCAGCAAGATCCGCTCGCTCGAGGAGCTCGAGGCGGTCGCCACGCTGGGTTTCCGCGGCGAAGCGCTCGCGTCGATCGCGTCGGTGGCCGAGATGTCGATCACGAGCCGGACGGCCGATGCCGCGCATGCGATGAAGATCGACGCGCAGACGGGCGTGCTGTCGCCCGCCGCCGGTGCGACCGGCACGACGATCGAGGTGCGCGAGCTGTACTTCAACACGCCCGCGCGGCGCAAGTTCCTGAAGAGCGAGCAGACCGAGTTCGGCCACTGCCTGGAAATGATCCGCCGCGCGGCGCTCGCGCGGCCGGACGTCGCGATCTCGGTGCTGCACAACGGCAAGGCCGTCGAGCACTGGAACGCGACCGAGCCCGCGCAGCGCGTCGCGAAGATCCTCGGCGACGGCTTCGCGACCGCGCACCTGCCGCTCGACGAACAGGCCGGCCCGCTCGCCGTCTACGGCTGCGCCGGGCTGCCGACCGCCAGCCGCGGGCGCGCCGACCAGCAGTATTTCTTCGTGAACGGCCGCTTCGTGCGCGACAAGCTGCTGACGCACGCGGTGCGCGCGGCCTATGAGGACGTGCTGCACGGCGATCGCTACCCGTCGTACGTGCTGTTCCTCGACCTGCCGCCGGAAGCCGTCGACGTGAACGTGCATCCGTCGAAGATCGAAGTACGCTTCCGCGATTCGCGCTCGATCCACCAGTACGTGTTCCATGCGGTCCAGCGCGCGCTCGCGCGCCATGCGGGCGCGTCGCCGGAAACCACGGCGGGCGGCCATGCCGCGCATATCGAACCGGCTCCGCGCGGACCGTCGTCGTTCCTGGACACGCCGCTCGGGCAGAGCCAGGGCCACGCGACCGGCGGCATGGGTGGCACGGGCGGCAGCGGCTTCTCGTCGCCGTCGTCCTCGTCGGCAGGCAATACCTGGATGCGCCAGGCGCGAATGACGCAGGGCACGCTGCCCGTCGCGCAGCCGCTCGCGCTCTACGACGCGATGTTCGGCCGCAAGGATAGCGGCGCCGGCACGCCGGACGGCACGACCACCATCGCGCGCGATTCGGCCGATACGCCGCTCGCACCGCTGCCCGGCTTCACCGTATCGCCGATCGCCGCCACCGCGCACGACGAGCAGCCGCTCGGCTTCGCGCTCGGCCAGATCCACGGTATTTACGTGCTCGCGCAGAACGCGCACGGGCTCGTGATCGTCGACATGCACGCGGCACACGAGCGGATCCTGTACGAACAGTTCAAGAACGCGCTCGCCGACCGCTCGGTCGCCGTGCAGGCGCTGCTGCTGCCGATTTCGATGACGGCCACGCCGGTCGAAATCGGCACGGTCGAGGAAGAGCGCGACACGCTCGAATCGCTCGGCTTCGACCTGGCGGTGCTGTCACCGACGACGCTCGCGATCCGCGCGGTGCCGGCGCTGCTGAAGGATGCCGACCTGCAGTCGCTCGCGCGCGCGGTGCTCGCCGACCTGCACGCGTTCGGCGGCTCGCGCGTGCTTACCGAGCGCCAGCACGAGCTGCTCGGCACGCTCGCCTGCCACCACGCGGTGCGCGCGAACCGGCGCCTGACGCTCGACGAGATGAACGCGCTGCTGCGGCAGATGGAGGCGACCGAACGCGCGGACCAGTGCAATCACGGCCGGCCGACGTGGTATCAGCTCACGCTGAACGATCTCGACCGCCTGTTCATGCGCGGACAATGAGCGCTTCAACGCAGTCCTCTCCGACGACGATCGCCTGCCTGCTCGGCCCCACTGCCTCGGGCAAGACGGCCGCGGCGCTGGCACTCGCCGCGCGCCGCCCGATCGAGATCGTCAGCGTCGATTCGGCGCTCGTCTACCGCGACATGGATATCGGCACCGCGAAGCCTTCGCGCGAAGAGCGCGAGAGCGTGCCGCACCATCTGATCGACATCATCGATCCGGCCGACGCGTATTCGGCCGCGAGTTTCCGCGCCGACACGCTGCGCCTGATCGGCGAGATCGCCGCGCGCGGCCGCACGCCGCTGCTCGCGGGCGGCACGATGCTCTACTACAAGGCACTGACGCAGGGGCTCAACGACCTGCCCGGCGCCGATCCGGACGTGCGTGCGACCCTCGATGCGGAAGCCGCACGCGATGGCTGGCCCGCCCTGCACGCGCGACTCGCGCAGGTCGATCCCGACACGGCCGCGCGGCTCGCGCCGAACGATTCGCAACGGATCCAGCGGGCGCTCGAAGTGTTCATGCTGAGTGGGCAGCCGATGTCGGTGCTGCTCGCCGCCCCGCGACGCAGTGACGATGCGGCCGCCGCTTACCGCTTCGTGCCGGTCGCGCTCGAACCGTCCGATCGCGCGGTACTGCACGCACGGATCGCGCAGCGCTTCGATGCGATGCTCGACGCGGGATTCATCGACGAAGTCGAGCGGCTGCGCCGTCGCGAGGATCTCCATCCCGACCTGCCGTCGATGCGCTGCGTCGGCTACCGGCAGGCATGGGAATTCCTCGACGGCGACACCGACTACCGGACGATGCGCGACAAGGGCATCTTCGCGACGCGCCAGCTCTGCAAGCGCCAGATCACCTGGCTGCGCGCGATGCCGGAGCGGATCGTCATCGACTGCATCGCGCCGGACGCCACGGCCCGCGCGCTCGACGCGCTCGAACGCGTGCTCGACGGCGGCACGCCGGCCTGACCGTCAGCCGCGCGCGCGTGCTGCCAGGCGCGCGCGGGCGCCGTCGACGATCAGCGCGACGCCGCGCTCGAACGCTTCGTCGCCGCCGCGCGCGCGCAGCGCGGCCCAGCCCTTTGCGAGCAACGGATACTCGGCCGCGTCCGGCAGCGGCGCATCGGCCTCGCCTTCGGGTTCCGCCTGTTCCTCCAGCACCCATCCAACCACGAAGCGGCCCAGCGCATACATCAGGTCGACCGCCTCGTCCGGCGCGAAACCCGCTTCGCCGAGCAGCGCGACCTTGCGTTCGATCGAGCTGAAATGCAGCGCCCGCGGCCGCGTACCGGCATGCAGGCGCGCGCCGTCGCGATAGGCCAGCAGCGCGCGGCGGAAACTGCGCGCGTTGTCGAGAAGCCACGCATCCCACGCCTCGCCCGGCCGCGGCAGCGACGCATCGTGCCGCTCGAGCATGATCGCCTCGGCCATCGCGTCGAGCAGTTCAGCCTTGTTCCGGAAATGCCAGTAAAGCGTCGGCGACTGCACGCCGAGCCGCTCGGCGAGCCGCCGCGTCGACAGCCCATCGATGCCGACTTCATCGAGCAGGTCGAGCGCCGCGCGCAGTACCGTGTCGCGCGTCAGCCGCGCCCCTGTGTCCTTCATCTCTATCACCGATAGGGAAAGCTGTAGAATAATCGCCACTCTATCACCGATAGAGTTACACCCTTGAATCCGTCCCTGATTGCCATTCTGGCCACGGTCCTGCTCGACGCGATCGGCGTCGGGATCGTGATGCCGATCCTCCCCGGGCTCCTGCGCTCGCTCGCCGATGCGGGCAGCACCGACACCCACTACGGGATCCTGCTCGCGCTCTACGCGTTCGCGCAGTTCCTGTGTGCGCCGCTGCTCGGCGCGCTGAGCGACCGCTTCGGCCGCCGGCCCGTCCTGCTCGTGTCGCTCGCGGGCGCCGCGCTCGACTACCTGCTGATGGCGCTCGCGCCGACGCTCGCCTGGCTCTACGTCGGGCGGCTGATCGCGGGCATCACCGGCGCGAACGTCGCGGTCGCGACTGCGTACGTCACCGACGTCACGGCCGAACCCGACCGCGCGCGACGCTTCGGCCAGCTCGGCGCGATGATGGGCATCGGCTTCATCGCGGGCCCGTTGATCGGCGGCCTGCTCGGCGCGCTGCATGTGCGCGCGCCGTTCGTCGCGGCCGCCGTGCTCAACGCGCTCAACCTCGTGCTCGTCTGGCGCGCGCTACCGGAATCGCGGCCGCGTTCGGCCCGCGAAGGTCGGGCGGCCGGCGCGCTCAACCCGTTCGCCAGCCTGCGCCGGCTGACCGGCTCACCGGCGCTCGTGCCGCTGATCGGCATTTACGTGATCGTGGCGCTGGTGTCGCAGGCGCCCGCCACGCTGTGGATCCTGTACGGCCAGGAACATTTCGGGTGGTCGACACCGATCGCGGGGCTGTCGCTGGCGGGCTACGGTGCGTGTCACGCGCTCGCGCAGGCTTTCGCGATCGGGCCGCTGATCGCGCGGCTCGGCGAGCGCCGCGCGCTCGCACTGGGCCTCGCGGGCGACGCGCTCGGGCTCGTGGCGATTGCGTTCGCGACCGCCGCGTGGGTGCCGTTCGCGCTGCTGCCGCTGTTCGCGGCGGGCGGCATGACGCTGCCGGCGCTGCAGGCGATGCTCGCGCGGCAGGTCGACGATGCGCGCCAGGGTGAATTGCAAGGCGCGCTCGCGAGCGTGGCGAGCCTGATCGGTGTCGCGGGGCCGCTGGTCGTCACCGCAACCTATGCGGCGACACGCGCGACTTGGCCGGGGCTCGTCTGGGCCGCGGCCGCGCTGCTTTATCTGCTCGTCCCGCCGTTGCTGGCCGGTGCCCGGCCAGCGGGCGCAGCGCGGCCGTCCGCCTGAGCGCCGGCCGGCACCGTCACGCCCGCCGCCGTGCTCAATGCGCGAGCGTCACGAGATTCGCGTCGCGGACGAGCTGCCAGCGGCCGTCGGCCTTGCGGAAGATCGTCAGCGTATGGCCCGAACGGCGGATCGTCTCGCCGCCCGGCGGAGTCGCCTCAATCTCGATGAAATTGCGCATGTACGCCCAGTCGCCCAGCACGCGCAGTTCGTCGATCCGGTAACGGCCGTCGATCGTCGGCGCGGGCCCGCCCCCGGCGTTCGCGTCACGCGATGCGGCCGCAAACGCCGCCTTGTCGAACGGCGGCCTGCCGGCCACCATGAAGATCGCGTCGTCGGCGATCAGATCGAGCACGGTCGCCAGGTCGCCGCGGCGGCTCGATACGAACCAGTTGTCCACGAGTTCACGGATCGCGCGTTCGTCTTCGGTCATCGTCGCTCCTCCTTCATCGGCGCGCGCCCGTACGCCGCGCGGCGCCCGAAAAAAAAGCCGCCCGGATCGACTCCGGGCGGCTTTCCTTGCTGCATCTGCTGCGGCCGTGCGTCAGACCACGACGGTCTGCGCCTCGCCTTCGCGGGTCGCACGCACGGTGCCGATCTTCCACACCTGTTCGCCGGCGGCGGTCAGGTCGGCGATCGCTGCGTCGGCATCGGCCGCCGAAACGATCACGGCCATGCCGATCCCGCAGTTGAACACGCGGTGCATTTCCGCGTCGGCGACGCCGCCGTGCTCCTGCAGCCACTTGAACAGCGGCGGCAGCGGCCACGCGTTCTGGTCGAGCTCGGCGGTGAGGCCTTCGCGCAGCACGCGCGGAATGTTCTCGACGAGGCCGCCGCCGGTGATGTGCGCCATGCCCTTCACCGACAGCTTCTGCATCAGCGCGAGCAGCGGCTTCACGTAGATGCGCGTGGGTGCCATCAGCGCGTCGGCGAGCGAGCGGCCGTGGAAATCGGCCGACAGGTCGGGGTTCGCGCGCTCGATGATCTTGCGCACGAGCGAGAAACCGTTCGAGTGGATGCCGCTCGATGCGAGGCCCAGCACCACGTCGCCCTCGGCGATCGTGCTGCCGTCGATGATCTTGCTCTTCTCGACCGCGCCGACCGCGAAGCCGGCCAGGTCGTATTCGCCGTCCGGGTACATGCCCGGCATTTCGGCCGTTTCGCCGCCGATCAGCGCGCAGCCGGACAGTTCGCAACCCTGCGCGATGCCCTTGACGACCGTTGCCGCGGTATCGACGTCGAGCTTGCCGCACGCGAAGTAGTCGAGGAAGAACAGCGGCTCGGCGCCCTGCACGAGGATGTCGTTCACGCTCATCGCGACGAGATCCTGGCCGACGGTGTCGTGTTTGTTCAGATGAAAGGCCAGCTTGAGCTTGGTGCCCACGCCGTCGGTGCCCGACACGAGCACGGGCTCCTTGTACTTCTTCGGTACTTCGAACAGCGCGCCGAACCCGCCGATGCCGCCGAGCACGCCGTCGCGCAGGGTTTTCTTCGCAAAAGGCTTGATCTTGTCGATGAGCGCGTCGCCCGCGTCGATGTCGACGCCTGCGTCGCGATAGGACAGACCTTGGGCGTCGGGAGCGGATTTCGGAGGATTCATGGGGGAATGCGAGAAGGTCGGTAAAATGCGATTTTACCCGAAGCCGGCCCGTTGGCCGGAATTCCCAGCACCGAATCGTCAGGGATTGCATCTTGGTCAACACGTCCCCGTTTTCATCGCCGAGCGAACCGCGCCGAAACCGGCGTGGCGCCGTGCGTGCGGGCGCGCGTGAAGCCCGCGAAGGCGCAGTTCCCGGCGCGTGCCCGGCGTACGGCACGCGTATTTTCAACCGACCCGCATTGTGACTGTTGTGTCCCGTCAACTGACGCTCGATCTCGGCACGCCGCCGCCCGCCACGTTCGACAACTTCATCATGAACGAGGAGAACGACGAGCTCATCTCGCGCCTGCAGAAGCTCGACCTCGCGCTCGCGGCGGGCCCCGTGCCGGACCGGTCGTTCTATATCTGGGGCGAGCCCGGATGCGGCCGCACCCATCTGCTGCAGGCGCTCGTGAGCGACGCCTCGTACGGCTATGCGCGTTATCTCACACCGCAAAGCCCGCTCGGCGCGTTCACGTTCGACCCGCGCATCGGCATCTATGCGATCGACGACTGCGACCGGATGAGCGACACCCAGCAGGTCGCGCTGTTCAACCTGTTCAACGAAGTGCGCGCGCACCCGTCGAGCGCGTTCGTCGCGGCAGGCCCCGCGGCGCCGCTCGCGCTCGACGTGCGCGAGGATCTCCGCACGCGCCTCGGCTGGGGGCTCGTGTTCCACCTATCGCCGCCGTCCGATGCCGGCAAGATCGCCGTGCTCAAGCTCGCGGCGAAGGAACGCGGGATCGCGCTCACCGACGACATCGCCGCCTACCTGCTGACCCATTTCCGCCGCGACATGCCGAGCCTGATGGCGCTGCTCGACGCGCTCGACCGCTTCTCGCTCGAGCAGAAACGCGCCGTCACGCTGCCGTTGCTGCGCCGCATGCTGGCGCGTCCCGGCGACGACATCACCCCACCGGGCACGGGCCCGAACCGCTTCGAGTAAAATGCGCTTCCATGACTAATCTGGCACTCTTTGACCTCGATCACACGCTGATCCCGACCGATAGCGACCACGAATGGGGCCGCTTCATGGTGAAGCTCGGCATCGTCGACGCGGAAAGCTTCTCGCGTCAGAACGACCAGTTCTTCGCCGACTACAAGGCCGGCAAGCTCGACATCCACGCGTACCTCACGGCAATGCTCACGCCGCTCGCGAAGTATTCGCGTGCGCAGCTCGCGCAATGGCACGAGCAGTACATGCACGAGGTGATCCGGCCCGCAATGACGCCCGCCGCGCTCGAACTCGTGCGCAAGCACCTCGATGCGGGCGACCTGTGCTGCGTCGTGACGGCGACCAACGAATTCATCACGCGCCCGATCGCCACCGCGTTCGGCGTCGACAAGCTGATCGCCTGCGAGGTCGAGACGACCGACGGGCATCCCGACTCGCCGTACACGGGCCGGCCGACCGGCACGCCGAGCTATCGCGAAGGCAAGATCGTGCGGACCGAAGCGTGGCTCGCGTCGCTCGGCAAGCAATGGAGCGACTTCACGCACACCTACTTCTACAGCGACTCGCACAACGACATCCCGTTGCTCGAGAAAGTCACCGACCCGATCGCGACCAACCCTGACGACACGCTGCGCGCGCATGCAAGCAACCGCGGCTGGCGCATCCTCGATCTCTTCTGAACGTCGTGATCAAAAAATTCATTCGTAAACTGCTCGGCCAGGACGAAACCGAGCAAACCTCTCCCGCAGCGGCCCCGGCCGACGAAGCGGCCCCTGCTACCCCGCGTGCCCCGAAAGGCGCCCGCGGCGGCACGAAAAAGCCGCGCAGCAACCATGAGCCGACCGTCGTGCCGGCCAGCGTGCACGGCATCAACCCGGCACTGATCTCGAAGAATGCCGTGCGCGTGACCGACACGCTGCAGCAGGCGGGCTTCCGCGCCTTCATCGTCGGCGGTGCGGTACGCGACCTGCTGCTCGGCATCGCGCCGAAGGACTTCGACGTCGCGACCGATGCGACGCCGACCGAAGTTCAGCGCCTGTTCCGCCGCGCGCGCCTGATCGGCCGCCGCTTCCAGATCGTCCACGTGCAGTTCGGCCAGGAGCTGATCGAGGTGTCGACGTTCCGCGCGCTGGTCGATGCGCCGCCCGAGGCGGCCGCTGCCGAGCCGCCGAAGCGCCTGAAGCGCGACGAACTCGATCGCCGCACCCATGCGGTCGACGCGAGCGGCCGCGTGCTGCGCGACAACGTGTGGGGCGAGCAGCACGAAGACGCCGCACGCCGCGACTTCACGATCAACGCGATGTACTACGACCCGTCGACGCAGACGGTGCTCGACTACCACGACGGGATGGCCGACGTGCGCGCCCGCCTGTTGCGGATGATCGGCGATCCGGCCACGCGCTTCCGCGAGGATCCGGTGCGGATGCTGCGCGTCGTGCGCTTCGCGGCGAAGCTCGGTTTCGAGATCGAGCCGCACACGCGCGAGCCGATCAACGCGCTCGCCGACCTGATCAACAACGTGCCGGCCGCGCGCCTGTTCGACGAAATGCTGAAGCTGCTGCTGTCGGGCCACGCGCTCGCGTGCCTGAAGCAGCTGCGCAAGGAAGGCCTGCACCACGGGCTGCTGCCGCTGCTCGACGTCGTGCTCGAACAGCCGCAGGGCGAAAAGTTCATCACGCTCGCGCTGAACAACACCGACGCGCGCGTGCGCGCCGGCAAGACGGTATCGCCGGGCTTCCTGTTCGCGACGCTGCTGTGGCACGACATGCGCCAGCGCTTCGAGCAATACACGGCCGAAGGCGAAATCCCGGTGCCGGCGCTCCATCGCGCGATGGACGACGTGCTCGACATGCAGACCGAGAAACTCGCGATCCACAAGCGCTACTCGGCCGACATGCGCGAGATCTGGGGCCTGCAGCTGCGCCTCGAGAAACGCTCGGGCCGCAGCGCGATGAGGCTGCTGGAACACCAAAGGTTTAGAGCGGGGTATGATTTCCTCCTGTTACGCTGCGAATCCGGCGAGCTCGATGCGGAAGTCGGACAGTGGTGGACGGATTTCATCGAAGGCGACGCAGCCGCTCGCGAGGCATTGCTCACGCAGGGCGGCTCGAAGGAAAAATCGCCCCGCAAGCGGCGCCGCCGCGGCGGTGCGCGAAACCGCAAGCCGGGTGAAGGTGCCGCCGAGCAGGCACCGGACACCTCGGGCGGTTCCGACGACTGACGCGCACGACGGCGAACGACGTAGGAAGTGATGCCATGACGGTTGCATATATCGGACTGGGGGCGAATCTCGGCGATGCGCGCCAGACCCTGAAGGACGCGGTGGTGTGCCTCGCGCAGCAGCGCACCATCTCGATCCTCGGCAAATCGAGCCTGTATCGCACGGCGCCCTTCGAAGCGGGCGGCGACGACTACTACAACTGCGTCGTCAAGCTCGACACGACGCTGTCGGCGCGCGAGCTGCTCGCGCTCTGCCAGAAGATCGAACATCACTTCGGCCGCGAGCGCCCGTATCGCAACGCGCCGCGCACGCTCGACCTCGACATCCTGCTGTTCGGCGCCGACTCGATCGACGAACCCGACCTGATCGTCCCGCACCCGCGCCTCACCGATCGCGCGTTCGCGCTCGTGCCGCTCGTGGAGATCGAGCCCGCACTCGACATTCCCGCGCGCGGCCGTGCCGATACCTTCCTCGCCGCCGTCGCGGATCAGCGCGTCGAGAAGGTGCAGACCTGCCAGTGCCTGATGCAGAAGGCGCTCGCCGCCAGCGCAGACGCCGACAAGAACCGCTGCCGATGACCCCGACACCCCTCACCGTCACTGCGCCCGACCTGCGCGCCCCGCACCGCTATCTCGTGATCGAAGGCCCGATCGGCGTCGGCAAGACGACGCTGGCGCGCCTGCTCGCCGAACGCTGGTCGATGCAGACGCTGCTCGAGCGCCCGCAGGACAACCCGTTCCTCGAACGCTTCTATCGCGATACCGCGCGCTACGCGCTGCCCGTGCAGCTGTCGTTCGCGCTGCAGCGTGCGCAGCAGGCACGCGAGCTGATCGGTGCGCTCGAAACGGGCCGCCCGGTCATCGCCGATTTCATGCCGCAGAAAAACGACATCTTCGCGCGGCTGAACCTGCCGGAAGACGAATGGCAGCTCTACCGTTCGGTCGCCACGCACGTGGACGTGCCGCAGGCGCCGTCGCCCGACCTCGTCGTCTACCTGCAGGCAAGCCCCGAAGTGCTGTTCTCGCGCATCCAGAAGCGCGGGCTGCCAATGGAGCTGCAGATCAGCGACGCGTACCTGCGCTCGCTCGTCGACGCGTACAACGAATTCTTCTACCACTACGACCGCACGCCGGTGCTGACGGTCGCCGCGGAACACCTGAACCCGCAGGATTCCCCCGAAGATCTCGCCCTGCTGGTCGAGCGCATCGAGACGATGCGCGGCCGCAAGGAATTCTTCGTCAAGGGCGAGACGACGCGCTGACGCGTCCTCGCCTGTCGTTCCTCATCCATTCGAACCGGATTTCCCATGACCTATCTCCAGGAATCGAGCCGGCCTGCCGTCACGGTGCCCAAGCTGCAGGCAATGCGCGTCGCCGGCGAGAAGATCGCGATGCTCACCTGCTACGACGCGAGCTTTGCCGCCCTGCTCGACCGTTCGGGCGTCGACGTGCTGCTGATCGGCGATTCGCTCGGCAACGTGCTGCAGGGCCAATCGACCACGCTGCCCGTCTCGCTCGACGACATCGCGTATCACACCGCCTGTGTCGCCCGCGCGCAGCCGCGCGCGCTGGTCGTCGCCGATCTGCCGTTCGGCACGTACGGTACGCCGGCCGAGGCGTTCGCGAGTGCCGTCAAGCTGATGCGTGCCGGCGCGCAGATGGTCAAGCTCGAAGGCGGCGAATGGCTCGCCGAGACGATCCGCTTCCTCGTCGAGCGCGCGGTGCCCGTATGCGCGCACGTGGGTCTCACGCCGCAATCGGTGCACGCGTTCGGCGGCTTCAAGGTGCAAGGCAAGACCGAAGCCGGTGCTGCCCAGTTGCTGCGCGACGCGCGCGCGATCGAGGATGCGGGCGCGCAGCTCGTCGTGCTCGAAGCCGTGCCGACGCTCGTCGCCTCCGAAGTCACGCACATGCTCAAGATTCCGACGATCGGCATCGGGGCGGGCGTCGACTGCTCGGGCCAGGTGCTCGTGCTGCACGACATGCTCGGCGTGTTCCCCGGCAAGCGGCCGCGCTTCGTGAAGGATTTCATGCAGGGTCAGCCGAACATCCAGGCGGCCGTCGAAGCGTACGTGCACGCGGTGAAGGATGGTTCGTTCCCTGGGCCGGAACATTCGTTCTGACGTCCGAGGCGGGCCTGCGGCGCGTGCGCCGGTGCCTCGATGTAAAAAAAGCGCGGCGCCCTTTGCGGGGCACCGCGCTTTTTCTTTCATACGCTGCAAGTTGCTGGCTGCCGGTTACTTCAGTACCGCGTCGAGCGCGCCGCGCAGCGCGTTGGTCAGCAGCAGCGCCTCCGCACGCGCGAGATCGTCGCGGGTCACAACCCGCTCCGTCGCGCCGAACACGCGATCGTCGAGCAACACGCCACGCATCACCCCCGGCAGCACGCCGGATTCGAGCGGCGGCGTTACCCACTGGCCGTCAAGCTTCACGAACACGTTCGAGCGCCCGCCTTCCGTCACCTCGCCGCGCTCGTTGACGAACAGCATGTCGAAGCACCCGAGCGCCTCCGCCGCCTGCCACGCGCGATCGTATTCGGCGCGGCGCGTCGTCTTGTGCAGCAGCAGCGCATCGCTCGCACGGGTCGATGCGAAGCCGTGCGCGGACGCCAGCAACACGCCGACCGGCCCCGCCGGCAACGGCTTGAGCGGTGCCGCGACGATCTCGATCGTGCCGTCCTTCGCGAGCGCGAGCTTCATCCGGTAGATGTCGTCGCCGTCGAGCGCTGCGCAGCGCGCGTCGATCTCGCGGCGTAGCGCCTCGGGGTCGAAGCGGAAGCCGAACGCATCCGCGCTACGCTGCAGCCGCGCGAGATGACGATCGAGGTGCCGGATGCCGTCCGCACGCGTGGCGGCGGTCGTTTCGAACAGCTGGAAGCCGGGATCGGCATCCGTCAGGAATCGTGCTTTCAATTCGCACTCCGCATATTCGTCGGCCGCGACACTGTCGAGCACGATGCCCGCGCCGACCCCCATCGTGCCACGGCGCCGGCCGGCGATTGGCGTTGCCGGATTGCGTGATTCGGCACCGGTCGCACCTTCACCGGTAGCATCGAGCGTCAGCGTCCGGATCGCGACCGACAGGCAAAAATCGCCACAACCGGCCAGGCGCTCACCCGGCGCGTCGGAGTCGGCGCCTTGCTTCGCGGCGTCAAGCCAGCCGATCGCGCCCGTATAGAGGCCGCGCGGTGTCGACTCGATCGCATCGATCAACTGCATCGTCTTGTACTTCGGCGCGCCCGTGATCGATCCGCACGGAAACAGCGCACGCAGCATCTGCGCGAACGTCGTCCCTTCGCGCCAGCCGGCCTCGACCGTCGACGTCATCTGCCACACCGACGCATACGGCTCGACGGAGAACAGCGCCGGCACGCGAACCGTCCCGGTGCGCGCGATCCGCGATACGTCGTTGCGCAGCAGGTCGACGATCATCACGTTTTCCGCGCGGTTCTTCGGATCGTTCGCGAGGAACGCGGCCGCCGCCGCATCGTCGCGAGGGTCGGCCGAACGGGGTGCGGTGCCCTTCATCGGCCGCGCGCGCAGCACGTCGCCGTGCTTCTCGACGAACAGCTCGGGCGAACACGACACGACCCACGCACCGTCGGGCAACGCGACCAGCGCGCCGTAGCGCACCGGCTGGCGCGCACGCAGCCGCCGGTACAGCGCGAGCGGCGTGCCGAACACGTCGAAGTTCAGCCGGTACGTGTAGTTGACCTGATACGAATCGCCCGCACGCAGCGCGTCGTGCACCGCGGCGATCGCCGCATCGAACGCATCGCGCGACACGCTCTTCGCGACATGCGCGACACCCGCGATCGACGGCGCGTCGCTGCCGCCGTCCTGCTGCGCGAGCCACGCGTCGACTTCGTCGCGCGACAGGCGTTCGCAGCGCGCATACAGCAAAAAGCGCAGCGGGGCATGGCCCGGCTGCGCTTTTTGCAGGTTGCGTCCGAATTCGTAATCGCCGACGACGACCGCATGCAGCCCGTCGCGCAGGTCCTGCGCCACCGCCGCATCGACTGCGTCGAGCCGCGCCGGATCCGTGCACACGCGTTCGCGCACGAATCCCGAATACAAACGACTCGACCGCGCGGACGCGGTCGAGTCGCAATCGTCCAAGAGCGCGAACGACGCGCTCTCGTTGCCTTCAGTCATGCTGTTACTCGAGTTACTCGAAGAAGCTCTTCACACGGTCGAACCAGCTCTTGCTCTGCGGGCTGTGACGCGCGCCGCCCTCGGCCAGCGACTTCTCGAACTGCTTGAGCAGGTCGCGCTGGTTGTCGGTCAGCTTCACGGGCGTCTCGACCTGCACGTGCACGTACAGATCGCCCGCGATGCTCGAACGCAGCCCCTTGATGCCCTTGCCGCGCAGCCGGAACGTCTTGCCCGACTGCGTGCCTTCCGGCACCGGGAACGATGCACGGCCGGCCAGCGTCGGCACCTCGATCTCGCCGCCGAGCGCGGCGGTCGTGAACGGGATCGGCATCTGGCAGTGGAGATCGTCGCCGTCGCGCTCGAACACCGAGTGCGGCTTGATGTGGATCTCGACGTACAGGTCGCCCGGCGGCCCGCCGTTGATGCCCGGCTCGCCGTTGCCGGCCGAGCGGATGCGCATCCCGTCGTCGATCCCGGCCGGGATCTTCACTTCGAGCGTCTTGGTTTCCTTCACCTTGCCCGACCCGTGGCAATGCACGCACGGCTCGGGGATGTAGGTGCCCGTGCCGTGGCACTTCGGGCAGGTCTGCTGGATGCTGAAGAAGCCCTGCGACATGCGCACCGTGCCCTGGCCATGACAGGTCGGGCAGGTTTCCGGCTTCGTGCCGGGCTTCGCACCCGACCCGTGGCAGACCTCGCACGACACCCAGCTCGGCACGCGGATCTGCGTGTCGTAGCCGTGGGCGGCCTGCTCGAGCGTGATTTCCATGCTGTAGCGCAGGTCGGCACCGCGATACACCTGCGGGCCGCCACGGCCGCCGCGCGCGGCGCCGCCCGCGGCCTGGCCGAAGATGTCGCCGAAGATGTCGCCGAACGCATCCGCGAAGCCGCCGAAGCCCTGTGCGCCCGCACCGCCCATGTTCGGATCGACGCCCGCATGGCCGTACTGGTCGTACGCGGCCCGCTTCTGGCTGTCCGAGAGCATTTCGTAGGCTTCCTTCACCTCCTTGAAATGCTCTTCCGCATCCTTGTTGTCCGGATTGCGGTCAGGGTGATACTTCATCGCAAGCTTGCGATATGCCTTCTTGATTTCGTCGTCGCTCGCATTCTTCGCGACGCCCAGAACCTCGTAGTAATCCCGTTTCGCCATATCGATTCACTGTGCCGCCACGCATCGCGCACGCGGCGGCTCCTTTCGCCCGCAGTAAAGTCTCTCGACTCGTCTGGCGCTGCGCCCGTCCGCGGACGGCTCGTGCAGCACCCGCCAAAAAACAAATGTGCCCGGAGGGCCGCAAAGCCCGCCAGGCGTGGAGTCGATCCGGCCATCCGGAAGGAAAGACAGACCGCTTGTCAGCCAGCCCGTCAGCCGCGCCGCGCGCGTGTTGCGCGCGCGGCGTGCGGCACCGGGGCAACCCGGCTTAGTCCTTCTTCACTTCCTTGAACTCGGCGTCGACGACATCGTCGGCAGCCTGTTGCGCGCCGCCCGCGTGGGCCGCACCTTCCGCTGCACCCGCTGCGCCGGCCGCACCCGCTTGCTGGGCCTGCATGTCGGCGTACATCTTTTCGCCGAGCTTCTGCGAAACCTTGCCGAGTTCCTCGACCTTCGCGTCGATCGCAGCCTTGTCGGCCGACGTGTCCTTCAGCACTTCCTCGAGCGACTTCAGCGACGCTTCGATCGCTTCCTTCTCGCCCGCGTCCAGCTTGTCGCCGTACTCGGTCAGCGCCTTCTTCGTGCTGTGGACCAGCGCATCGCCCTGGTTGCGCGAATCGGCCAGCTCGCGCAGCTTGTGATCTTCCGCTGCGTTCGCTTCCGCGTCCTTGATCATCTGGTCGATTTCAGCCTCGGACAGACCCGAGTTCGCCTTGATCGTGATCTTGTTTTCCTTGCCGGTCGCCTTGTCCTTCGCGCCGACGTGCAGGATGCCGTTCGCGTCGATGTCGAAGGTCACTTCGATCTGCGGCACGCCACGCGGTGCGGGCGGGATGCCTTCGAGGTTGAACTCGCCGAGCAGCTTGTTGCCGGCTGCCATTTCGCGTTCGCCCTGGAACACCTTGATCGTCACGGCGCCCTGGTTGTCGTCCGCCGTCGAATACACTTGCGCGTGCTTCGTCGGGATCGTCGTGTTCTTGCTGATCATCTTCGTCATCACGCCGCCGAGCGTCTCGATGCCGAGCGACAGCGGGGTCACGTCGAGCAGCAGCACGTCCTTGCGGTCGCCCGACAGGACCTGGCCCTGGATCGCCGCGCCAACCGCGACGGCTTCGTCCGGGTTCACGTCACGGCGCGGATCCTTGCCGAAGAACTCCTTCACCTTCTCCATGACCTTCGGCATGCGCGTCTGGCCGCCGACCAGGATCACGTCGTCGATGTCCGACACCTTGACGCCTGCGTCCTTGATCGCGATGCGGCACGGTTCGATCGTGCGCTCGACGAGATCTTCCACCAGCGCTTCCAGCTTCGCGCGGGTGATCTTCAGGTTCAAGTGCTTCGGGCCCGACGCGTCCGCCGTGATGTACGGCAGGTTGATTTCGGTCTGCTGGCTCGACGACAGCTCGATCTTCGCCTTTTCAGCGGCTTCCTTCAGGCGCTGCAGTGCGAGCACGTCCTTCGACAGGTCGACGCCCTGCTCCTTCTTGAACTCGCCGATGATGTAATCGATGATGCGCTGGTCGAAGTCTTCGCCGCCGAGGAACGTGTCGCCGTTGGTCGACAGCACTTCGAACTGCATTTCGCCGTCGACGTCCGCGATTTCGATGATCGACACGTCGAACGTACCGCCGCCGAGGTCATACACGGCGATCTTGCGGTCGCCCTTCTCGGCCTTGTCGAGGCCAAACGCGAGCGCGGCTGCGGTCGGCTCGTTGATGATCCGCTTGACTTCGAGGCCCGCGATGCGGCCGGCATCCTTGGTTGCCTGGCGCTGGCTGTCGTTGAAGTACGCCGGCACCGTGATCACGGCTTCCGTGACCGGCTCGCCGAGGTAGTCTTCGGCCGTCTTCTTCATCTTGCGCAGCACTTCCGCCGAAACCTGCGGCGGCGCGAGCTTTTCGCCGTGCGCTTCGACCCATGCATCGCCGTTGTCGGCCTTGATGATGCTGTAAGGCATCAGGCCGATGTCCTTCTGGACTTCCTTCTCTTCGAAGCGGCGGCCGATCAAGCGCTTCACTGCGAACAGCGTGTTCTTCGGGTTGGTCACCGATTGACGCTTGGCCGGCGCGCCGACGAGCACTTCGTTGTCGTCCATGTAGGCGATGATCGACGGCGTGGTGCGCGTGCCTTCCGAGTTCTCGATGACCTTGACCTGGTTGCCTTCCATGATGGCAACGCACGAGTTCGTGGTGCCGAGGTCAATACCGATGATCTTTCCCATTTTTCCTAATCTCCAGAAATGCTTGTTTGCTGCGCAAAACCCCGCGTTTTGGGGCGGTTTCGCGCGCCAGAATTCAACTCTGTTCCCGAAATGCGTCCGGCCGGTCCGTTTTCAAGACCCGCCGAGCGATGCGGATATTAAATTTTTTCAATCGCCGCCGGCTAGGGGATCGCTGCCCGCCGCTGCGATTTTCGCGCGCGCCGCCGACACGGCCGCCTGGAACTGCGCGAGGCCATGCCAGCCCGTCGCGCGGCCGAGCCGCTTGCCGCGGTGGAAGAAGAACCACGTCGGCACACCGTGCAGCCCGAAGCGGCGCCCCAGCTGGTGGTGTTCGTACACGTTGCAATGGAACCACTTCAAGCCCAGCGCGCGGATGGCGTCGGGCTGGGCGAGCATCGCCTTCTTCGCGATCTCGCAGTTGAAGCAGTCGACGCCCCAGAAGAACACCACCGCAAGCGCGTCCCCCGCGCCGTCGATCGCCGCGTCGAACGTGCCGGCGTCCAGCGCCTGCATGTCGAACGCGTCAAATGCGGCCGGATCGACGCCGGCGGGCACCATCGCGACGCCCTTACTTCGGCTGCGCGACGGTGACGAGCGCCGGACGCAGCACGCGGTCGGCGATCGTGTAACCCTTCTGCAGCACCGTGACGACGGTGTTCGGCTCCTGCTCGGCCGGCACCATCGAGATCGCCTGGTGCTGGTGCGGATCGAACTTCTCGCCGACCGGGTTGATCGCGACGACGCGGCCCTTCTCGAGTGCGCTCGTCAGCTGGCGCAGCGTCAGTTCGACGCCTTCGCGCACCTTCGCGATGTCGCCGGACGTGTCGTTGACGGCTGCTTCCAGGCTGTCCAGCACGGGCAGCAGGTGCTCCGCGAAGCTCTCGATCGCGAACTTGTGCGCCTTCGAGACGTCGTCCTGCGCGCGGCGGCGGACGTTCTCGGTCTCGGCCTTCGCCCGCAGGTAGCTCTCCTGCAGCTCGGCGACCTTGGCTTGAGCCTCCGCGAGCGCCGCGTCGGCTGCTTCGGCGGCGGGAGCAGCGCCTTGCGCCGCCTGCTTCTCGCTGCCGATATCTTCGGCCGATTGGGTAGACGGGTTCTCTTGCGTGTTTTCCATGTCGCTGAAAGTCGATTAGAGGTTGAAGCCAAATCGGCAACCGCCGGACCGTATACCCGGCGGCACCGCACATTGCTGGTGCAAATAAGGGTGAAAACTGCGATTTCAAGAGGGTTATTCGCCGGCATTCTCCAATGCCGCGAAACAACCGCGCGTCGCACCGGTGCATCGCACGCATAGTCCGCCAAAGCAGGCGAAACGGGCTGTAACAACGCTTACCTGGCAAGTACTAGCTTGGCACAGTCCCGCTGCACTACACTCCACTCAAGCGTCGGAAAAGCGTGTTTACCCTTAGCTGACCGACGCCTTACAACCACCACCTGGCGCCGTTTTCACCCCTTCTCGAGGGGAGTACCGTGAAACTGACCTTTGCGATATCGGTGGTCGCGCTGGTACTCATTGCCGGCACCACCACCATCTGCCTGTCGGGAGCCGTCACCGACCGCACGACCGAATACGGGAGCGCGCGGGCGACGTTTGACCAGATGTTCAGCTCCCACCAGAAAATCTGTCGATGATGCGCCGGTCGCGCTTCGTCGGCCGGCCGTGCAATTCGGCCGCCGGCTCGCGATACGTGCGGCGCCGCTCCAGTTCGGCGAGCCGTGCGGCCCGCCCCGCTTCCGTTTCCTCGTAAAGCGTCTGCGCGACGCTCGCCGGCCCGCGCACGTCGCACACGCCGAGTACAGCAATGTGCCAGACGATGCCGTCGATCGCAATTTCGACCTCGTCGCCCACGCGCACTTCCTTCGCCGGCTTGACTGCAGCCCCGCCGATCTTCACGTGCCCCTTGTCGACCGCATCGGTCGCAAGCGAGCGCGTCTTGAAGAACCGGGCCGCCCACAGCCATTTGTCGATGCGCAGCTTCGCGCCCGGTTCGGTCGAAATCTTGTAATTCATCGCACCTCACCCACCGTTTCGGGCTGCGCGGCCTTGACCGGCCAGCCCTGCAGATTCTCGGCGACGATCTCGCCGAGCGCGCCGATCCACGCGGGCGCGCCGTTCAGGCACGGAATCCGGTGAAATGCCTTGCCGCCACCGGCGAGGAACTCGTCGCGCACCTCCATGCCGATCTCCTCGATCGTCTCCAGGCAATCGGCCGTGAAACCGGGACAGAACACGTCGGCCCGCTGTACGCCAGCCTCGCCGAACTCGCGCAGCGTCGGCGCGGTATAAGGCTGCAGCCATTCGGCCTTGCCGAAACGCGACTGGAACGTGACGCGGCACTCGGTCGTCGACAACCCGAGCGCGGTCATCAGCAGCGCACCCGTCTGCTGGCACTGGTCGTGATAGGGATCGCCGAGGTCGAGCGTGCGCTTCGGCACGCCGTGAAAGCTCAGCACGAGCTTATCGCCGGCCGCGAAGTCCGGCCGGCCGTGCTGCGCCCAATACTGGCGCACCTGCTCGGCCAGCGCGTGGATATAGGCCGGATGGTCGGCGTAGTGCCGTATCGTGCGCACCTCCGGCTGGTTGCGCATGCGCGAGAGCGCGTCGAATGCGGCGTCGAATGCGGTGGCCGTGGTCGACGCCGAGTATTGCGGATACATCGGCATCAGCAGCACGCGCTCGACGCCGGCGCGCTTGAACTGCGCGAGCGCGTGCGAAATGTTCGGACTGCCGTAGCGCATCGCGTAGTCGACCTGCACGTGATAACCGTTCGACGCGAGCAGGTGCCGCACGCCGTCGGTCTGGCGCACGGTATGCACGCGCAGCGGCGAGCCCTCGGGCATCCAGACGGCCGCGTATTTCTTCGCGGACGCGCGGCCGCGCAGCGGCAGGATCAGCGTGCGCAGCAGCACTTGCCAGACGGCCTGCGGAATCTCGACGACCCGCGGATCCGACAGGAATTCGGCCAGATAGCGCCGCACGGCACGCGGCGTGGGCGCATCGGGCGTGCCGAGATTGATCAGCAGCACGCCGATGCGATGGGCAGCCGCGATACTCGAAGGCGGCTCAAGATCGAAACGCATGGGCAAGAACGTGCTCGGGGCACGGGACCGGACGGCTCTCAATTATAGCGGGCCGCCTCGCGCCGGTCGGCCGGCCGTTCGGCCGACTGTCGGCGCACGCGGCGCCGCGGCACGATGACGGGGCGGGATCGGGCTGGCGCTCGCAGGCTACTGCTGGCTCAGCGTGAGCGACAGCAGCCGCGCGGTGATGTCGACGATCGGGATCACGCGGTTGTACGCCATGCGGGTCGGGCCGATCACGCCGAGCGTGCCGACGATCTGCCCGTTCACCTCGTAAGGGGCGGTAACGACGCTCATTTCCTCGATCGGCACGAGCGTCGATTCGCCGCCGATGAAGATCTGCACGCCCTGGGCGTGGCTCGACACGTCGAGCAGTTGCAGGAGGCCCGTCTTTTGGTCGAATACGTCGAACAGCTTGCGCAGCCGGGCCATGTCGGACGAGAGATCCGCCACCTCGAGCAGGTTGCGCTCGCCGGAAATCAGCACGGTGTCCTCGGTGTCGGGCACCTCGGTGCTGGCCGTCACCGCCGCATGCATCAGCGTGGTCATGTCGCCGCGCAACTGGTCGATCTCGTCGCGCAGGCGACGGCGCACCTCGTCGAACGACAGTCCGGCGAAATGCGCGTTGATGTAGTTGGACGCCTCGGTCAGTTGCGACGGCGAGTAGTCGCGCGGCGTCGCGAGCATCCGGTTCTGCACGTCGCCCTCGGGCGTCACGATGATCAGCAGGATGCGCTTGTCCGACAGGCGCATGAACTCGATCTGCTTGAACACGTGGCTGCGGCGCGGCGTCAGCACGACGCCCGCGAACTGCGACAGGTTCGACAGCACGCTCGCGGCGGCCGCCACGACGCGCTGCTGCGGCTCGCCGGCCTGCAGCGTGTTCTGCACCTGCCGCGCGACGGCCTCGGCGTCGATCGGCACCTCGACCGTCAGCATCGTGTCGACGAACAGCCGGTAGCCGCGCGGCGTCGGCACGCGGCCGGCCGACGTGTGCGGGCTCGACACGAGGCCGAGCTCCTCCAGGTCGGACATCACGTTGCGGATCGTCGCCGGGCTCAGCTCGAGCCCGGAGTAACGGGACAACGTGCGCGATCCGACTGGCTGACCGTCGGCGATATACCGTTCGATCAGGGTTTTCAGGAGGGTTCGTGCGCGAGGATCTAGCATGGTGGAAAATTTTAGCGCAACCGCGCGACCGCGGCGAGTGGCGTCGGCCACCGATGCGCGGGCCGACCCGATCCGGCCCCGTCCGCGCACAGCCGGTTCTTTTCGTCAACGAGCTATGGTGTAATGCCGGCATGAAAACCGGTAATCAGTTCAACACTGTCGCGCTCGTCGGCCGGAGCAACACGCCGAACATCGCCGAGCCGCTCGCCACGCTGGCCGCCTGCATCGCCAAGCGGGGCTTCGAGGTCGTCTTCGAAGCCGAGACCGCCCGCGAGATCGGCATCACCGGCTACCCGGCGCTGACCCCGGCCGAAATCGGGGCGCGCGCCGACGTGGCGGTCGTACTGGGCGGCGACGGGACGATGCTCGGCATCGGCCGTCAGCTCGCGCCATACAAGACACCGCTGATCGGGATCAACCACGGGCGGCTCGGCTTCATCACCGACATCGCGGCGGCCGACATGCAGGCACTCGTCCCGGTGATCCTGTCGGGCAAGTTCGAGCGCGAGGAGCGCTCGCTGCTCGAGGCCCGGATCATGCGCGACGGCGAACCGATCTACCACGCGCTCGCGTTCAACGACGTCGTCGTGAACCGCAGCGGCTTCTCCGGGATGGTCGAGCTGCGCGCGTCGGTCGACGGCCGGTACATGTACAACCAGCGTTCCGACGGCCTGATCGTCGCCACGCCGACCGGCTCGACCGCTTACGCGCTGTCGTCGGCCGGCCCGATCCTCCATCCGCAGCTGCAGGGCATCGTGCTCGTGCCGATCGCGCCGCACGCGCTGTCGAACCGGCCGATCGTACTGCCCGACGATTCGAAGATCGCGATCCAGATCGTCGGCGGGCGCGACGTCAACGTGAACTTCGACATGCAGTCGTTCACGTCGCTCGAACTGAACGACACGATCGAGGTGCGCCGCTCGAAGCACACGGTGCCGTTCCTGCACCCGATCGGCTACAGCTACTACGCGACGCTGCGCAAGAAGCTGCACTGGAACGAACACGCCTCGAACGAAGACGACAAGGCGTCCTGACGCCGCTCCGCCCGACACCATGCTCCGCCACCTCTCGATCCGCGACTTCGTCATCGTCGCCGCGCTCGATCTCGAATTCGACAGCGGCTTTTCCGTCTTTTCCGGTGAAACCGGCGCCGGGAAATCGATCCTGATCGACGCCCTCGCCCTCGCGCTCGGCGAACGTGCCGACGCGAGCGTCGTGCGCACCGGCTGCGGCCGCGCCGACATCACCGCCGAATTCACGCCGCACGACCGCGTCGCGCGCTGGCTCGACGAACACGCGTTCGACACCGAGGACACCGTGATGCTGCGCCGCGTGATCGACGCGAACGGCCGGTCGCGCGCGTTCATCAACGGCACCAGCGCGACGCTCGCGCAGCTGCGTGAACTCGGCGAAATGCTCGTCGACATCCACGGCCAGCATGCGCACCAGTTGCTGATGCGGCCCGACGCGCAGCGCGAGCTGTTCGACACGCACGCGGGGCTCGTCGCCGATGCGGCGAACGTCGCGCGCGCGTGGCGCGTGTGGCGCGACGCGACGCAGGCGATCGAGGCCGCGAAGGCGCACGAGCGGGAGCTGCAGCTCGAACGCGAAAAGCTCGCGTGGCAGCTCGCCGAGCTCGACAAGCTCGCGCCGCAGCCCGGCGAATGGGACGAAGTCAGCAACGAGCACAAGCGCCTGTCGCATTCGGCGAACCTGATCGACGGCGTGCGCGGCGCACTCAACGCGTTGTCCGAGGCCGACGACGCGATGCTCGCGCAGCTCGGTGCGATCGTGTCGAAGCTGCGCAGCCTAGCCGACTACGACACCGCGCTCGGCGACGCGCTCGCGTCGCTCGAACCGGCCGAGATCCAGCTGCAGGAAGCCGTCTACTCGCTGTCGCACTATGCGCAGCGCGTCGATCTCGATCCCGAGCGGCTCGCGCAGGTCGAAACGCGCCTCGATGCGCTGCACTCGACCGCCCGCAAGTTCCGGTTGCCGCCCGACACGCTGCACGAAGAACACGCGGCACGCCGCGCGCAGCTCGCCGCGCTCGACGCGGCCGCCGATCTCGGTGCGCTCGAGGCGACGCAGGCCAAGGCGCGGGAAGCCTACCTCGCCGATGCCGGGCATCTGTCGAAGGCGCGCGCGCAGGCCGCCAAGGCGCTCGGCACGGCCGTCACGGCCGGCATGCAGGAACTGTCGATGGCGGGCGGAAGCTTCGAAGTCGCGCTCGTCCCGCTCGCCGACGGCGGTCCGCACGGGCTCGAGCAGGTCGAATTCCGGGTCGCCGGCCACCCCGGCGTGCCGCTGCGGCCGCTCGCGAAGGTCGCGTCGGGTGGCGAACTCGCGCGGATCAGCCTCGCGCTCGCGGTGATCGCAAGCGCGGCGAGCCCGACGCCGACGCTGATCTTCGACGAAGTCGATACGGGGATCGGCGGCGGCGTCGCCGAAGTGGTCGGCCGCCTGCTGCACCAGCTCGGGCGCGATCGCCAGGTGCTGTGCGTGACGCACCTGCCGCAGGTCGCCGCGCGCGGCGACCACCACTTCCAGGTCGCGAAGGGCGCCGACGAGCGCGGCGGCACGGTGTCGACGGTCGTCGCGCTCGACCGCGCCAACCGGATCGAGGAAGTCGCGCGGATGCTCGGCGGGCTCGAGATCACGGCCACGACGCGCAAGCACGCGAAGGAAATGCTGGCGGCCTGACGCGGGCACCGTGTCGGCCGAATGCAAAAAGACCGGCGCATGCGCCGGTCTTTTTTTACCGCACGGCCGCTCGCCCGATCGCGCCCGCCCTGCTCCGCGAATTCGAACGCCCGATTCGAACGTCCGATTCGAACGTCCGACTCAAACACCCGTTTCAGCCGTCCCGAACACGCGCGCCCACAGCGCCGTCACGGCTGCGCGCTCGTCGGCCACCACGGCCGGATCGACCCGCGCCTTCTCCATCCCGTCGAGCCGCAGCTTGTGCTGCAGCTTCCGGTACTTCCGGTAGGCCGCGCCGACGCGCTCGGCCTCGTCCTCGCCCATCAGCCCGAAGCGCGCGACCTCGCGCAGCAGCGCGATGTTGCCCGTGTTGCGGATCAGCTCGGCGTCGCTCGACGCGTGCAGCAGCACCCAGTACTGGACGATGAATTCGATGTCGACCATCCCGCCGCGATCGTGCTTCAGGTCGAACAGGTCGGTCTGGTTCGGATGGCCGGCAAACACCTTGCCGCGCATGTCGACGATCTCCTTCGCGAGCACGCCGCCGTCGCGCGGCGTCGTCAGCACCTGCTGGCGGATCGCCTCGAAGTCCGCGCCGATCTGCGCGTCGCCCGCGCTGTAGCGGGCACGCGTCAGCGCCTGGTGCTCCCACACCCACGCGGTGTTCGCGGCATCGCCCTCGCGCAGCTGGTAGCGGCGGAACGCATCGAGATCGGTGACGAGCAGCCCCGCCTCGCCGTTCGGCCGCAGCCGCAGGTCGATGTCGAACAGCGCGCCGGCCCCGGTCGCCGTGGTGAGCCACGTGATGAGCCGCCGCGTGAAGGTCGTGTAGACGTCCGCCGAGCGCTCGTCCGCGTCGTCGTACAGGAAGATCAGGTCGAGATCGGATGCGTAGCCGAGCTCCTTGCCGCCCAGCTTGCCGTACGCGATCACCGCGAACTTCGGCACGTCGCGATGGCGCTTCGCGAGCTGGGACCAGACGACTTCGATCGTCACGTCGAGCACGGCATCGGCCAGCTCGGACAGCCGGTCGCTCACGTGCTCGACCGACAGCTGCCCGGCCAGGTCGATCAGCAGGATCCGGAACACCTCCGCGTGCTGCGCGTGCCGCAGCAGGTCCATCTGCTGCTCGGGGCCGTCGGCCGCCGCGAGGCGCGCACGCAGCGCGTCCTTGAACGCAGGCCAGTCGAACGGGCTCGCGATCGCCTCGTCGTCGAGCAGCTCGTCGAGCAGCTGCGGGTGGCGGATCAGGTAACCGCCGCCCCAACGCGTCGCGCCGAGCACCGACAGCACGCGGTCGAGCGCGGCCGGATACTCGGTCAGCAGCGCGAGATAGACGCCGCGCCGGCTGACCGTCTCGAGCAGGTCGAACAGGCGCACGATCGTGTCGTCGCGGCGTGCGGCGTCGATGTTCGGCGCGGCCTCGAGCGCCCGCTGCGCGACGCTGTCGAAGCGCTGCCGGCTCTTTTCCGGCAGGCCCATGTAGCGCGTCGATTGCCAGATCGCACGCAGCCGCGCGAGCACGGCGGCCGGATCGGCGAAGCCGAGGCCGTCGAGGCGTGCGACCAGCGCATCGTCCTCGCCGTCGTCGCCCAACGCGCCGCTCCAGATCCATGCGGCGGCCGTGTCGTCACCCGCCGCGCAAGGGCCGCCGCCCTTCACCTTGTCCGCGAAGATCTGGTCGAACTGCGCCTCGACGAAGTTCCGATGCTCATCCAGCACCGTCATCAGCGCCGCGTAGTCGGCAAAGCCGAGCGATGCAGCCAGCGCCGCGCGTTCATCCGGCTCGACCGGCATCGCGTGCGTCTGCGCGTCGTTGCGGTACTGCAGCCGGTGTTCGAGCGTACGCAGGAAGTTGTAAGCATCGGCCAGGCGCGCGCACACGTCCTCGCCGATCAGCCCGCGCGCCTGCGCATGGCGCAGCACCGCGAGCGTCGGCCGCACGCGGAATTCCGCATCCTGGCCGCCCCGGATCAGCTGGAATACCTGCGCGCTGAACTCGATCTCGCGGATCCCGCCGCGCCCGAGCTTGATGTCGTCCGACTTGTCGGGCCGCATCGACGCGCGGCGCGCGGCTTCCTGCCGGATCTGCTGGTGCAGCGAGCGGATCGCGCCGATCACGCCGAAATCGAGATAGCGGCGATACACGAACGGCTTGACGATCGACTCGAGCTGCGACTCCAGCCGTCGCGCCGCGTCGCTGTCGCCTTCCGACACGAGCCGCCCCTTGATCCACGCATAGCGCTCCCACTCGCGCCCCTGCACGTAGAAATATTCCTCGAGCATGCCGAGGCTGCAGACGAGCGGCCCCGAATCGCCGTTCGGACGCAGCCGCATGTCGACGCGAAACACGTAGCCGTCGGCCGTGACCTCGGACAGCACGCCGATCAGGCGCCGGCCGAGCCGCGTGAAGTATTCCTGCGTGGACAGCGGCGAACGCGCGCCGCCGGTCGTCTCGCCGTCGTCCTCGTAGACGAAGATCAGGTCGATGTCCGACGATACGTTCAGCTCGCGGCCGCCGAGCTTGCCCATCCCGACCACGCCGAGCACGACGCGCTGGCCGTCGGCGCCGCGCGGCTCGCCGTATAGCGCCTCGAGTTCAACCGACAGCAGCGCGAGCGAACGCTGCACGGCCACTTCGGCGAGATCGGTCATCGCGCCCGTGACCTCGGCGACGTCCGCCAGCCCGCGCAGGTCGCGTTCCGCGACCGCGCCGAACGCCTCGACACGCAACTGCCGCAGCGCGCGCTTCAGTTGCTCCTCGGTCGGCGCGGCCGTGCCGGCCGGCGTCGCCAGCAGCTCGGTGAGGCGCGCGTCGAGCTGCGCGCGGC